>DAOVRZ010000065.1:0-32285 GCA_030627905.1 Halanaerobiales bacterium | reverse complement strand
CATTTAAGTAAATAAGTTTCCCGTAACGATAGCGGAGGGGTCATACCTGTTCCCATCCCGAACACAGAAGTTAAGTCTTCCAGCGCTGATGGTACTGCAGGGGCGACCCTGTGGGAGAGTAAGACGTTGCGGGAATTATTTTATCCCTACGATTTTAGTATCGTGGGGATTTTTATTTAAAAAAATTAAAAAATCAGAAGGTTAAAGGATTTTGATAGGTTATGATGAATGTTAATTTAGAGAATTGGATAAATTGAGAAGCAAGGACATAATATAATGGTAACCTTAAGTTTTTAGGAGGGTGAGATTAAATGGGTATAGTTTTTGGGGGACTTGCGCCACATCCGCCCTTATTAATTCCAGAGATTGGGCGTCGAGATAGAGATCAAGTTAGTTTGACAGATCAAGCTTTAAGAAAATTAGCAGGATTATTGGTTCATTCGGAGCCAGATATATTAGTAATAATTAGCCCACATGGGCCAGTTTTTTCTGAGGCCATTGGAATTTTACATAGCTCAATTATTCATGGGGATTTTAAACAATTTGGTGTTCCACAGGTTCATTTTGAAGAACAAATAGATTTAGAGTTTATAAATGCACTTCATGAAGTAACGTTAAAATCAGATATTATTCTGGCACTTATGAATGACATGGAATGTGAACAATATAATATAGATGTAAAACTAGATCATGGGATAATGGTTCCATTACATTATTTTAGGTGGATGGGGTTGAAATCAACTCTAGTTCCGATAACCATGGGAATGCTTCCATATGAAGATCTATATAAATTTGGTACAATGATTCAGAAAGCAAGTGAAAGAATAGGTAAGAGAGTAGCAGTTGTTGCAAGTGGTGATCTCTCTCATCGTTTAACTCCTACAGCACCAGCAGGATTTAATCCTCGTGGTAAGGAATTTGATCAATTTATAATAAAAACTTTAAAACGCTATCGAGTGGAAGAGCTATTTGACATCAAACCTAGTTTAATTGAGAAAGCTGGAGAATGTGGCCTTAGACCCTTAATAATGATGTTAGGAGCTTTGAATGGACTCGAGGTAGAGAGTGAAGTTATTTCTTATGAGGGCCCTTTTGGTGTTGGGTATGGGGTGGCTTCTTTTACACCGTCTGAGAAAAAAATTCCATCAATTATTGAAAAAATATATGAGAAGAGGTTTAGAATGATGAAAGAAATTCAGTGCAAGGAACATCCTTTAGTTCTATTAGCTCGTCAGACTATTATTAATAATAGTCAAAATAAAAAGACATTTCCTCCTGAAGAATTAACAAGTGAGATGAAAAAACAGGCTGGTGTATTTGTTTCAATAAAGAAACATGGACAATTACGAGGATGTATTGGAACTACTCATCCAACTCAGAAAAATGTATCTGAGGAAATAATCCAAAATGCTAAGAGTGCTGCTTTTGATGATCCTAGATTTTTCCCTATCGAGGAGAATGAGTTAAATGATTTAACAATTTCTGTAGATGTATTAGAAGACCCCGAACCTATCGATAGCATAAAAGATTTGGATCCTGTATGTTATGGTGTGATTGTGAAACAGGGAAGAAGGTCTGGTTTACTTTTACCAGATTTAGAGGGAATTGATACTGCTAAAAAACAAGTGGAATTTGCAAAAAGAAAAGCTGGTATTCTTTCAAATGAGGATATCGAATTATCCCGATTTAAGGTGTCTCGTTATTATTAGAGATTAAATTTTAAAACTAATTTTTAAAGAGGGTCATTCTACTGGATGACCTAATTTATTGTTCGAGGAGGATTAATCCTAATGGAAACTGAAGTAAAATATCTTGTAAAGGGAAGTTTAAAAGAATTGGAAACAAAGCTGAAGTTAGCTTATAAAAAACTTATGTATGTAGGTGATTTGGATTTGCCAGCAATATATTATGATACAGAAACAGGAAGTTTTGAACAGAATAAAGCAGCTTTACGTGTACGAAAAGAGGAAGGGCATTTGATTGGGTGTTATAAGGCTGTTACATCTCAAGAAAGGGTCTTTGTTGAAGAGGAGATAGAATTAGTAGAGGAAAATTTAAAAAAAGAATGGTTTATGCGGTTTCAAGCTTATCCTGATATTGCAAAAATCGCAAACAACAAAGAGATCAGGCCTAAAGTAAAAATTGATACAAAACGCCGGGTTTATCTACTAAAGAATAATGGTTTAGTGTTAGAAGTGGTATTAGATTTGGTGGATTATTTGGATGGAATTTTTGAAGAGAAAAGAATGGAAGTCGAACTTAAAGAAGGTGATTTGCATATTTTTGAACAGTTTCTAAAAGAACTGGAGACAAAGATTGATGGTTTGCAAGAAACAGTAAAGTCAAAGTATCAGACAGCGAATGAATTATTAAAAGAAGATGCATAATTATAAATCGGTAAATAATTATGCATTCCTGAATATTTTTTTAGTTTTTAGGCAGGAAATCTGAATATTTTGCTGAATAATAAATATAGATATCTGTTAAAATAAGTGGGATGCGAAAAAAAGATGTAGATTCTCGTAAAGGTAGGTCGTTTCCCATGATCAAAGCACTTTATTATACAAAATTAGACAATAATGCAAAATGCCTTCTTTGCCCTCGAGAATGTACTATAAGCCCTGAGCAGAGAGGGTATTGTGGAGCTAAAGAAAATAGGAATGGAGAACTATATTCGACGCTCTATGCTAAAATTTCTGCTGTTGCTATGGATCCTATAGAAAAGAAACCATTATATCATTTTTATCCTGGAAGTGAAATTCTATCTATTGGGACAATAGGATGTAATTTGAGATGTGAGTTTTGTCAAAATTGGCATATTGCTCAAAGTGAACAAATGACTTGTAGAGTTACAAGTCAGGAATTGGTTGAGTTGATTTTAGAGCATGGAGGTATTGGAGTTGCTTATACTTATTCTGAGCCTTTAATCTGGTATGAATATATTTTAGATACCGCCAGATTGGTTCAAAAGGCTGGATTGAAGAATGTTCTTGTGACCAATGGACTGATTCATCGCGAGCCGTTAAAAGAACTGTTACAGTATATTGATGCGATAAACCTTGATGTAAAAGCTTTTCGACAGAAATTTTATAAAGAGGTATGTGGTGGTGAATATCTTCATGTTGTTAAAGAGACAGCTAAGTTAGCAGCGAAGATGTGCCATTTAGAGGTAACGACTCTTTTAATTCCAGGCTTAAATGATGATCCAGAGGAGATTCGAGAATTAGCTGAATGGTTAGGTAATATAAATCCAGATATCCCTCTTCATTTTAGTCGTTATTTTCCACAATATAAGATAAGTATTCCACCTACATCTATAACACAGATGTATAAGGCAAAAGAGATTACGTCAGAATATCTCAACTATATATATCTTGGAAATCTAGTAGATGAGGATCGTAATACATATTGTCCTCAGTGTCATTATCCAGTAGTAAAGCGAAATAGTCAGGTGAAAGTTCAACTGATCAATGGGGATTGTCCTAAATGTGGGACAAAAATTTCTGTTGTTTCATAGAAACACTTTGTGATAAACAATTTGATTTTATAAAATTATTTTAATATTTTAAATTTTTCAAATACATAATAAATAATTCAAGGAGGCAAATGTTATGAAAAAGCAAAAAGTTATTATCATGGGAGCTGCAGGTCGTGACTTCCATAACTTCAACACCTACTTCAGAAATAATGATGCATATGAGGTAGTAGCTTTCACCGCAACTCAGATTCCTGATATTGATGGTAGAAAATATCCAGTTGAACTAGCGGGTGAAATGTATCCAGAAGGAATTCATATTTATGATGAGAGTGAATTAGTTACTTTGATCAAGGAGCATAATGTTGATCAAGTTGTATTTGCATACAGTGATCTTCCTCATGAAGTTGTTATGAGCAAAGCTTCTATCGTTCATGCAGCAGGTGCAGATTTTAGATTATTAGGTCCTAACAATACAATGATCGAATCTACAGTTCCAGTAATTGGCGTTTGTGCTGTTCGTACAGGTGTTGGTAAATCTCAAACTACTCGTAAGGTTATTAAAGAATTACAAGATATGGGCAAAAAAGTTGTTGCTATTCGTCACCCTATGCCTTATGGTGATTTGGTTGCTCAAACTTGTCAACGTTTTGAAACTTTAGAAGATCTCGATCTTCATAAGTGTACTATTGAAGAGCGTGAAGAATATGAACCACATATCGCTAGTGGTGTTGTTGTTTTTGCTGGTGTAGATTATGAAAAGATTGTTCGTGAAGCTGAAAAAGAAGCTGATGTTATCCTTTGGGATGGCGGAAATAATGACTTCTCATTCTATAAAACTGACTTGCTCTTTACATTAGTTGATCCACATCGTCCAGGTCATGAGTTAAGCTATCATCCAGGTGAAACTAACCTCAGAATGGCGGATGTTGTTATCATTAACAAGATTGATTCAGCTTATCCAGAAGATATTGAACTTGTTCGCCAAAATGTTTGGAAAGCTAATCCTAATGTAGCAATTATCGATGGTGCTTCTCCAACCTTTGTTGAAGATCCTGAAATCATTAGAGGTAAGCGTGTTTTAGTTATCGAAGATGGTCCTACTTTGACTCATGGTGAAATGGAATATGGTGCAGGTTTTATTGCAGCTCAAAAAGCTGGCGCTGTTGAAATGGTTGACCCACGTCCATATGCAGTAAGATCTATTGCTTCTACATATGAAAAGTATAATCATCTTTCTATGATTCTTCCAGCAATGGGTTATGGTGATCAGCAAATTAAGGATTTAGAAGAAACTATCAATGCTGTTGACTGTGATGTAGTTGTTATTGGTACTCCAATTGATTTAAGAAGAATCGTAAATATTGAGAAACCAGCTACCCGTGTTAAGTATGAACTTCAAGAGATTGGTGAACCTACTATTCGTACTTTCTTAGAAAAAATTAATTTATAATAGTTAAAATAGCACATTTTAAAACCTCAGGGTATCCTGAGGTTTTTTATATGAATTAAGATTATAGTTTTTTTTATCGGGTAAGAATAATTGTTGGAATTTTAGAGGAATTTAATTAATTGCACAGAAATATCTTTAAGAGAGAAGAATTATCAAAATGTAGGGAGCAGGAAGCGGATTTTGATAAATGCTTCAAGGGGTGGTTTGCTTTATTGATAGATAGGGGTCAATTTAAAGGGGGGTAATATTATGACCAAAATGATGAAAGCAGTTGTAAAAACAAAACCAGCTCATGGTGCAGAATTAATTGAAGTACCGATTCCGAAGTTTGGACCAAAGGATGTTCTAGTTAAGGTTGCTGCGACATCTATTTGTGGAACAGATTATCATATTTATGAATGGAATCAGTGGGCACAACAAACTATAAAAACTCCTCAGGTTATGGGGCATGAACTGGCAGGTTATGTGGTTGAAGTTGGAGAGCTTGTAACTTCTCTTAAAGAAGGGGATTTCATCTCTGTTGAGACCCATATTCCTTGTTCTCATTGTTATCAGTGTAAAACAGACAGATTGCATATCTGTCAAGATATGAGTATTTTTGGTGTGCATCAAGATGGAGTTTTCGCAGAATATGCTGTAGTTCCTGAGATTGTAGCTTGGAAGAATGATCCTAAAATGACGAGAGGATTGGCTTCTATTCAGGAACCTTTAGGAAATGCTATTGATACTATATTGACTGAAGATATTGTTGGTAAAACTTTATTTATGCCAGGTGTAGGTCCATTGGGACAGTTAGGTATTTTAGTTGCAAAAGCTTGTGGAGTAGGTAAATTGATTGTTTCTGATGTTAATCCGTATCGGTTGCAGAGAGCAAAAGAGTTAGGGGCCGATGTGGTTTTAGATGCAACAAAAGATGATATTGTAGGTTCAATTATGGAAACTACTAAAGGTATTGGGGTAGATGCAGTTGCTGAGATGTCTGGAAATCCATATGCTTTACAACAGGCTTTGGATGTTATCACTCCTGGAGGAAGACTTTCTTTATTAGGTCTTTTCAATAAGCCAGTTGAGATAGATTTAAATAGTGATGTTATTTTTAAAGGAATTACTGTTTATGGAATCACTGGGCGTCAAATGTATAAGACTTGGTTTAAATCTGCTGGTTTGATTAATTCAGGTAGAGTTGATTTTAGTAAGGTTATTACACATACCTTGCCATTAGAGAGATGGGAAGAAGGTATGAAGTTGATGGAAAGTGGTAATTGTGGTAAAGTAGTTTTGACCATTGACTAAAAATTTTTTTTGTGAGGTGTGAAAGATGGTAAAAGATTTTATGAAATTTATTCCAGATGAAGTGGCACGTCTTAAAGATGAAGGGCTTTATACTGATATTAAAACTTTGGAAAGTCCTCAGGGAGCTTGGGTTGAAATTAATGGAGAGAAGAAGTTAAACTTCTGTTCTAATAACTATTTAGGCCTTGCAAATCACCCAGAGATTACTAAGGCATCTAAAGAAGCTATTGATAAATATGGAGTTGGTCCTGGTGCAGTTAGAACAATTGCTGGTACTATGACTGTACATAAGGAACTGGAAGAGAAGCTGGCCCGTTTTAAAGGTGTAGAGGCTACCATGGTAGTTCAATCTGGTTTTTGTGCGAATTTATCTGTATTACCTGCATTGGTGGGTAAAGGAGATATTGTCTATAGTGATTCTTTAAATCATGCAAGTATTATTGATAGTGCTAGACTTTCTAGAGCTACAATTAAGGTTTATGAACATAACAATATGGAAAGCTTTGAAGAGGTTTTGAAGGCTACTCAAGATATGGAATGCCGGAAGATCATTGTAACTGATGGGGTTTTTAGTATGGATGGAGATATCGCTCTTCTAGATAAGATAACTGATCTGGCTGAGAAATATAATGTAATGACTATGGTTGATGACGCTCATGGTGAAGGCGTTGTTGGTAAAGGTGGACGTGGGATCGTTGACCATTTTGGATTAGCAGGGCGTTTTGATATAGAAGTAGGTACTTTTTCTAAAGCTTTAGGTGTAATGGGTGGTATGATTGCTGGTAGTAAGGAATTGATCGAGTATTTAAATCAAAAAGCTCGTCCTTTCCTTTTTAGTTCTGCTTTGACAGTTCCTGATGCTGCTGCTGTTAGTAAAGCTGTTGATCTTTTGATGGCAAGTGAAGAATTGGTTACTCGTCTTTGGGATAATGGTGATTATTTTAAAACTGAGATGCAGAAACTAGGATTTGATTGTGGACAAAGTGAGACCCCTATTACTCCTGTAATGATCGGTGATGCGAAGGTTGCTACTGAATTTAGTAAACGTCTCTTTGAAGAAGGAATCTTTGCTACTAAGATTGGCTTCCCAACTGTGCCAAAAGGTAAAGCACGGATTCGAGTTATGATCTCTGCTGCTCATGCTAAAGAAGATTTGGATTTTGCTTTAGAGAAGTTTGCTAAGGTTGGTAAAGAGATGGGTTTAATCTAAGTTAAAGTCGAAATAATAACGTAGTTATTATTTCTTAAGTTCAACGACTTCAGAAGGTGATTGCACCTTCAAGAAGTGGACTTACACTGAAGTTTTGAAATTATTCTAATGTTTCCACCCCCCACCTATAGAAGAGGGGGACTCGCCTTCTGAAATGTCGTTGAATATTTTTGATATTAAAACTGCCTGGTTATGCTAGGCAGTTTTCTAGCTATACTTGATTTAGATTTTAAATTACACAAAGTGTCCTTAAAGGGCACTTTGTGTAATTTACCACCATCCCCACCCAAAAAGATAGAGAATGAAAGCAGAATGGATAAATGCTTGCAGTATAGTGGATGGAATGAGATTTTTACTACGCCAAAAAAGATATGTAGTAAAAAATCCGAGGATAATTCGTAAAGTTATCATATAAGGATTAAAAGATAAATAAAAGATGGCATAAAGCACTGCATTTAAGAGCAAAGCTTGCCATGTGCCTACTCTTTCTTTTAAGAAGGGAAAGGTTAGACCTCGAAAAAGAAGTTCTTCTGATAAAGCAGGAATAAAAGTCATGAAAAAGATGAAAATGAAGTAAACTAAGCTAATAGCAATCTCCTCTGGAGATGTTGCTTTTATCATAGGATGTAAATGAATGTTACTATTAACTAATGGGAGATGTACTAAAAAAAGTATCATTGGGATGGTAATAAAGCTGATTTTAATCCCTACTTTTACCATGGAGAAAAAATTTTTTTTAGTTAACCCTATACTTTCAAGACTAAGAGAGTTACGATAGATGATAAAATATATGACAATTGGAATAAAAATAAGTCTGGTAGTGATAAAAAACATATAGTGAATGCCCTGGGTTAAAAAGGGACTTGCTTCAAAGACTAGTTGTTTTGTCATTTCGAAAAAACCAGTCAAAAAGAACCAGACCAGATACATAATGAGTAGCTTATGTAGGGTAATAAGTTGTTGTGATTTAAGTTCGATTTCTTTAGGCATTTTAGTCTCCTTTCTATTTTATCTTAATAACTAAATTAAAGTGGGGTTATAATAAATATTGGACATTTTAACCTAGATTCCTGTGCAGGATATAGGATGTATATTGGAGAATTATGGAGTTATACTGTTTTTTTCATAGAAGAGGTGATTGTAATGCTTATGCTCGATATTCGTAAAAAAATAATTGAAACTGCCCGAATGATGCTTAAAATAGGTCTCACTACGGGTACATGGGGAAACATTAGTATTCGCCATAATGAAATTTTGGTTGCCATCACTCCCAGTGGTGTAGATTATGATTCTATGATTCCAGAAGATGTGGTGATTGTCGATCTTAATGGTCAAGTGATTGATGGTAATTTAAAACCGTCTTCAGAGTTGCCAATGCATCTGGCTATTTATAGGGAAAGAAAAGATGTTCAAGCTGTTGTCCATACCCATTCACCTTACGCTTCAGCTTTTGCAGTACTTGGCAAGGAAATTCCAGTGATTTTGGCTGAAATGGGTTCGGTTGTGGGTGGAGAAGTATTGGTTGCTCCATATTGTCGGCCAGGTTCTCCTCAAATGGGTAAAGAGGCAGTGCGTTGTTTAAGAAATAGGCAGGGAGTGCTTCTTGGTAATCACGGGGTGGTTGCTATTGGAGCCAATATAGATGAAGCTTTGGTAGCGGCACAAGTTATAGAAGATGCTGCTCGGATTTGTCAGATGGCGATGGTAATGGGAGAACCAAAGAGACTTCCCGATGATGAAATTCGTATATTGCGAGAACAATATATTCAGCATTATGGGCAAAAATAAATGTAAGGAATGATGTTGATGGGCATCCCTTTGATGATTATGACAAATCTTCTGGATATTGTTTTAGTTGCCTATGTTTTTTATCGTGTGATACTTTTGATTAGAGGAACTAGAGCAATTGAATTGATAAAAGGCTTGTTTGTACTATTTCTGGCTTTTGCCTTGAGTGCTCAATTTCATCTTAATACATTTAATTGGCTGTTAGAAAAAGCAATGACAATGATTTTTGTCGCATTGCCTATTGTATTTCAGCCTGAATTGCGGAGAGCTTTAGAGCAAATTGGGAGAGGGCGTTTTTTTGGCACTTCTGTTTTTGATTTAGAACGTTCTGCTCTAAATCGGATGGTTACAGAATTGACAGAATCAGTAAAGATCCTTTCCGAAAATAAGATTGGTGCTTTAATTGTAATTGAACGTAAAGTTGGATTACGTGATTATCTGGAAACAGGAATATCTTTGGATGCCAGGCTAAGCAAAGAATTGTTGGGTTCAATTTTTTTTCATAAGACTCCCCTTCACGATGGAGCAGTTATTATTCGTCAGGATCGGATTATGGCAGCAGGGTGTTTTTTGCCCTTGTCTGACAACCCTCGTTTAAATCCTAAATTTGGTACAAGACATCGTGCTGCTGTGGGAATTACAGAACAAAGTGACGCTTTAGTAATTGTTGTTTCAGAAGAGACAGGCGTGATATCGTTAGCTTCTGAGGGTACTATATTTCGCTATCTTGATGAGATTAGCTTAAAGGAGAGACTTTTTAAAAATTTGGCTGATCCAGATGATGAAAAAAAAGATTTTAAGTTTCATTTTAATAGGAGGAAGGGAAGATGAAAGAAATATTCATGAGAAATCTTAAATTGAAAATATTAGCTCTTCTTTTATCCCTTTTAGCCTGGATATATGTTCACAGTGTATCATCTTCAGCTTTTTTAATACCTAATCTGTTTTCAAAAGAAGACACGATTACGCTTAATGTGGAATATGAAAATTTAGAGGATAATTTAAAATTAGTGGAAAGAACAGATAAAGTTGAAGTAGTAATTAAGGAGCAATTTTATAATTTTGGCCATTCTGTAATTAGGGCTTATGTAGATTTAAGTGAGATTGATAAAAAAGGCTCTTATTTTTTTGAGATTCAAATAGAATTATCTGAATGGATTCGTTTACTCGATCAAAATCCAAAGTTTGCGTCTATATATGTAGAAGAGGTGGATAAATAATGTTGCGTTTGCGTGAGGTTAAAATTCCTATTGATGAAAAACAAGATCTAACAAAATATGTTGTAAATACATTGAAGATAAAGGCTTTTGATATACAAAATCTGAAGATAAAAAAACGTGCAATTGATGCTAGAAAAAAAACCAATATTAAATTTGTTTATGTTGTAGATTTGTTATTACGTGATGAAGAAAAAGTTTTGGAAATGCATAAAAAAAATCCGCATCTTTCTATTAAAAAACCGATACCTGAGATGATGGTTACTGGAAAGGAACCTATAGAAAATCGACCAATAATTGTTGGCTCGGGGCCAGCAGGGCTCTTTGCAGCACTTTATTTAGCTCGTTATGGTTATCGCCCCATTCTTTTGGAACGTGGGTCAATGGTAGAAGAACGCGCCCAAACGATTGATGCTTTTTGGACAAAAGGCAAGTTAGACTTAGAATCTAATGTACAGTTTGGCGAAGGGGGAGCAGGGACTTTCTCTGATGGCAAATTGACAACTAGGATAAAGGATGAAAGATCAGAGTTTGTTCTGAACGATCTGGTTAAGGCGGGTGCACCTGAAGAAATTATGATTGATGCTCAACCTCATATTGGAACAGATCTTTTGCGAAAAGTGATTCGAAATATCAGAGAAGAGATTAAATCACTAGATGGAGAAGTTAGATTTAGAAGTAAAGTAACTGATTTGATCGAGAAAGATGGTTGTGTGCAGGGTGTGGTGGTTAATGGTGAGGATAAGCTCTTTAGCAAAATAGCTATACTGGCGATTGGACATAGTGCAAGGGATACATATAAAATGTTAAAAGAGAAGCAAGTGGCTATGGAACCTAAGCCATTTTCTATTGGTGTCAGGATTGAACATCTTCAAAGTGTAGTTGATGTAAGCCAGTTTGGAGCACTTGCAGGACATCCAAAATTGGGAGCGGCAATGTATCGTTTAAGTAACCGTTTTAAAGATCTGGATCGAGCAGTTTACACCTTTTGTATGTGTCCAGGTGGTCAGGTAATCGCATCTTCATCTGAAGAAGGTGGAGTGGTTACTAATGGAATGAGTTTATATGCTCGGAATTCTGGGATTGCTAATAGTGCACTGGTGGTGAGTGTTAAACCTGATGATTTCCCATCACGTGACCCTCTGGCAGGTGTGGAATTTCAAAGAATTTGGGAGCGAAAAGCCTTTGAAATGGGAGGAAGAACCTACCAAGCGCCTGCTCAACGGTTAGAGGATTTCTTGTATAATCGCCCAAGTAAGCAATTGTTTGGCGGTATACAGCCGACATATTTGCCAGGATTAGTGGCAAGTAACTTGCATGAATGTTTGCCATCTTATGTAGTATCAGCAATGAAAAAGGCATTACCTATTTTTGAACGAAGAATGAAAGGGTTTAGCGATCCAGGAGCAATTTTGACTGGCGTAGAGACTCGTACATCTGCTCCATTGCGGATAAATCGGAATGATAAGGTGGAGTCTTTAAGTCATAAAGGACTTTATCCAATAGGAGAAGGTGCTGGTTATGCAGGAGGAATTATGAGTGCTGCTTTAGACGGACTACGAGGAGCAGTTAATATTATGGAAAAGTATGCACCTTTCAAATAAATTTTAATAGGAGTGATTGAGATTGGGAAAATATTTTGGAACTGATGGTGTACGCGGAAAGGCTAATGTTGAGTTAGGGCCTGATTTAGCATATAAATTAGGACGAGCTGGAGCTACATATCTTTTAGAACGGAGCGAACAGCCTTTTGGAAAGATGGTTATAGGGCGAGATACAAGGATTTCTGGTCCAATGTTGGAAGCGGCTTTAGTAGCAGGAATTACCTCTGTAGGAGTTGATGTAATTTTATTAGGGGTAGTACCTACTCCAACTGTAGCTTATTTATCTCAATTGTCAGAAGTGGATGGTGGTGTAATGATTTCTGCATCTCATAATCCATTTGGTGATAATGGAATTAAATTTTTTGATTCTCAGGGTTATAAGCTCATGGATGAGATGGAGGCCGAGATTGAGGCATTAATCGATGAGGGGGTTGAACACTTTGCGATTGATGAAAATATTGGGCGGATTGGTGATATTGATGAACCATTAAGAGTTTATATTGATCATTTAAAAAATGCAATAAGTTGTGATCTTTCAGGTTTGAAAGTTGTGTTAGATTGCGCTAACGGTGCTGCTTTTGAAGCCGCTCCAATGCTTTTGCAAGAATTAGGTGCAGATGTGGTAGTTTTACACGCAAAACCAGATGGAATTAATATTAACACTCAATGTGGTTCCACCCATTTAGATGATTTACAAAAAGAAGTTTTAGCCCACAAAGCTGATGTAGGCATTGCTCATGATGGAGATGCTGACCGAATGATTGCAGTTGATGAAAAAGGTCAAGTTATCAATGGTGATGTTGTGATGGGAATTTGTGGTCTTCATATGATGCGAAAAGGTCACTTGAATCAGAATACTGTCGTTGTAACCAATTACAGTAATTTAGGCCTAAAGGAACTTTTTGAAGAATATGATGGAACTGTTTCTGTTACTCAAAACGGAGATAGATATGTTTTAGAACGGATGTTGGAGAATGGATATAGTTTGGGTGGTGAACAGTCTGGACATATTATTTTCCTGGATCATACAACAACAGGTGATGGTCTGCTATCTGCTATAAAATTGTTAGAGAGTTTGAAGGAATCAAAAAAGAAACTTTCTGAATTAGGAGATCAATTAAAGCCTTGGCCTCAGTTAAATGATAAGGTGAGAGTGAAGCAAAAAGAAGAGTTGAAGTCGAATCACTTGATTCAAGAGGTAATTCGAGCTGCTGAAGAAAGGTTGCAAGCTGAGGGTGGTCGATTATTGGTTCGAGCTTCTGGGACTGAACCAGTGATTCGAGTTATGTTAGAAGGCAAAGATTTGGAACGATTAGAAGCTGAGATGGAACCGATAAAAGAGGTAATTAATCGTGAATTAAACTAAAAAATCATTTAACAAAAGCTTTAGATTCTGATATAATATAGTAGAGTACTTTTTTGTTTGAGAAATAATAGTTAGGAGCTTAACTTTTACAGTTTATGTTTCTACTTTGGAGGCATATACTTAATATACTATGCCGCAAGGATATTTATCTTTTGAGTTAAGACCCCCACTTCTATAAGTGGTGGGAATTGTTTTTAATCTTCAGTGGGGGTAGAATCCCCTACTGAAGCCCCGATGTTCAGCTTTAGCTGGACGAGTTCACTAAGTATATGCCATCAAACATGAGTCTCCAATTAGCTATGAAAGATTGAGTTAAGAATTAAGAAATTATTTTGGTTGAAAGGGGGAGATAACAGATAAAATTAAGAACTAATAAACTCTTAACTATTAACTCTTAATTTTAAAAAAAGCGCCTGAACTTAAGCTAGAACGGGATTTGGCTGAAGTTGACGAGGAAGAGGTTTATCGAAATTGATCGGCGGATACCTCTAGGTTTGGCTGCAAGCCTGAAACTTTTTCTTAAAACTTGTGAGCGATCATAAGGATAAAGGGAAAGGTAGCAGCAGACAACTGAATAGTGTGATGATGACTCTGACTATGTATGCTCGCATAATAGTGATTTATTCAGTGCGCGCAAATAAGATAATTAAAATTAATGGAGGTATGAATTTATGTGTGGAATCGTTGGATATTTAGGAAACAAAGAGGTAGCGGGAATTCTGGTTGAGGGTTTAAAAAAGTTGGAGTATCGTGGGTATGACTCAGCTGGGATTGCAATCTATAATGGAAAAAATATAGAAATTTTAAGAAGTTTAGGAAAATTAAGAGAATTAGCTACTTTGGTTGATGCTAATACCCCAAAAGGGGTAGTAGGAATCGGTCATACTCGGTGGGCGACTCATGGGAAGCCTTCTATTGAAAATGCCCATCCCCATTGTGACTGTACTGGTGAGTTTGTAGTAGTGCATAATGGAATTATTGAAAATTACCTATCTTTACGGGAAGAGCTAATTGGTGAAGGTCATAGATTTTTCTCAGAAACAGATACAGAAGTATTGGCCCATCTTTTAGAAAAGTTCTATGATGGAGATTTATTAGAAGCAGTAAAAAAAGTTGTAGCTCAAATTGAAGGAGCATACGCTTTTGTTGCTTTTACTAAACATGAACCAGATAGACTTGTAGTGGTTCGTGAAGACAGTCCATTAATTGTAGGAGTTGGTGAAGGAGAATATTTTGTTGCTTCTGATATACCTGCCATTCTAAAACACACCAATCAGGTTTATATTCTAGATGATGGTGAGATAGCTGATATTACTCGAAATGGTGTGGATTTGATGACTGTTACAGGTGAACCAATAAAGAAAGAAGTATTCACTGTTGATTGGGATGCAGAGATGGCTGAAAAGGGCGGTTTTGAGCATTTTATGCTTAAAGAGATTCATGAGCAACCAGAAGCATTACGACGCTGTATTGCTGGTCGATTAAATGAACAGAAGCTGCATCTTAAAGAGTTGAATTTGACTCCTGAGGATATCCAGAAGTACTCCAAGATTTTTATTGTAGCTTGTGGTACAGCTTATCATTCAGGGTTAGTTGGCAAATATGTTATCGAAAAGCTGGTGAGGATACCAGTAGAGGTGGATATAGCTTCTGAGTTTAGATATCGAGAACCTTTGGTGGACGAATCGACTTTAGTGATTGTAGTCAGCCAGTCTGGTGAGACTGCTGATACCTTAGCAGCTCTAAGAGAAGCACAAAATCGTGGAGCGAAAGTGATTGCTATCACAAATGTAATGGGAAGTACGATTGCAAGAGAGGCTGATCAGGTGCTGTATCTTAGGGTTGGCCCTGAGATTGCTGTTGCTTCAACAAAGGCATATACTGCTATGTTGATGGCTTTCTATCTTTTAGGTTTGTATTTTGCTCAAGAGCGGCAGACTATCAGTGGTGAGGATCTAAAGGCTCGTATAGATGCTTTGAAGCAGATTCCTGGTCAGATTGAGGAGATTATAAAGAACACTGAAGGAGATATTGCAGAGTTTTCGAAAAAATTTACAAAGTTTGAGGATGCCTTCTTTATAGGACGGAGTATGGATTATGTTGTTTCTATGGAGGGTTCTCTGAAACTAAAGGAGATTTCTTATATTCATGCTGAAGCATATGCTGCAGGAGAGTTGAAACATGGTACTTTAGCTTTGATTACCGAGGAAGTACCAGTGATTGCCCTGGCAACACAGAAGTCAGTTTATGATAAAGTATTGAGCAATATTCAGGAAGTTTTAGCAAGAGGAGCTCAATTGACTGTGGTTGCACTAGAGGGTGATGAAAAGATTCAAAAAACGTCAAAAAATGTGATGTATATTCCTGAGACAATGGAAATTTTCACTTCAATTTTGGCGATAATTCCACTTCAGTTGCTTTCTTACTATGTAGCGAAATTGCGGGGGTGTGATGTGGATCAGCCAAGGAATTTAGCTAAGTCGGTTACGGTGGAGTAGGAGTTGGAATTAGATGAACCACCTATATTGCGATATTAATGACTGTGTAAAATAGTGAGTTTTAATTATATGAAAAAAACCACTCTTTCTGAGATAATTTAATTTTGAAAGAGTGGTTTTTTTAAAAAGATTTAATTCGGTTAGGATACATTGGAGGAAGTAGGGGGAGAGTTTAATGAAATTGTTAGAAAAAGATATTGAAGATATTGTATATAATTCACCGTGGTTATTGGATGAAAGATATGTGATACCTAAAATTAAAGGAAATAGTAATGAATATGGAAGGCAAATTAAGGTTGGCAAGCATGGACAAAAGAGATATATTGATTTGCTATTTAAGGATACAAGAGATAATAGACCTGTGATTTTGGAATTAAAAAAGGGAAAGTTAGTTAGAGAGAATATCGCCCAAATACTTGAATATAGAGCATTGGTCATTTCTATGGATGATGAACATAAGATAGAATGGCAAAATGAATTTGGACAAAATTACTATTGTCCAAAACTAATACTAATTGGAACAACTGTTTCTGAAGAAGTGAGGATAAGTGCGAATCTAGCAGGAGTTGATATAAGAGAAATAGTTGGAATGGAAAGTTTAGAAATTAATTTTAATGATATTAACGACATAAATAATAAACTAAATGATTGGAAGAAATTTTTAAATACCGGTAATAGGGCTCTTGAAGATAGAGATGAGTGGATAGAGGAAATTTATGATTGGTCAAAAGAAGTAGTTGATGAATATGGAAATGAAGATGTAACAACAATTAAAAGATTGTGTAGAACATCTTCAAAGGATGCATGGATTGAAGGAAGTGTGTTTCCGTTTATTAATATTCCTTTTAATTATAAGGATTATTATTTGGGTGGTTTTTATGAATACTATGATGAAAGTACAAGATTTTCTGATGAATATTTTTATTTTGATTTTTTGGTTCAAAGAATTAATTTATCAGAGGATGAAGATGAAGAAGTTTTAATAGAAATGGAGAATAAGGTAAGGGAACAATTTGAGATTAAAGAGTATGATATTATTGGATGTGAAGAAGGAATAGTAACTGTAAAAATATTGAGAAGCATTTTAAATAGTAATATAGATTTTAAAGATACTTTAATTCAGTTACTTGATGATGCAGTGGATATTAATGATGAAATGATTGAAATATATGGTGATTTTGAGGAATAAATATTGGTTTTAGAAGGATAGCTAATATTGATAAATAAAATCTGAAGCTATGAAATGCTCAGAAATTCGACGTAGTTAATGAAATTGTGAAGGTGAAAGAAAAAGTTTCACCAATTCATGAAAATGTGAAGATTTATGAGCAGTATTATCAGTTATATAAAGAAATTTATTATAGCGTAAAAGGAAGTTATACGAAGTTAGCGAAATTAAACAATTACTAAGTATGACCTGATTTTGTAAAAGAGTAAGTGGTTTTAGTTTGCTCTTTTTAATTTTTATATATCACTTTTGTGATAAGTTTGTGATAAGTTTATGATATTCTTAAACTACAAAGGATGCTTCTTGATTATTAGGAAAAATAATATAAACATAGGAAATTAAAAAGTTTTGTAGAAGATATATAAGTACTTTTCACATTGACATTTCAGTCAAAGTGTAAGTAATTTTTAAAACTTAAATTCTATGCAGGTAAATAGTTTAGTGTTATTGAATATATAAATACTTGATGAAAGGGGGATGGTAGTAAAATTGATTAAATTCTCTGAAGAGAGTTTATTAATATGCTTTATTTAATTATTATATTATGGGGAGGATTAGCAATGCTAAGAAAAATTACTTTTGCTTTTTTAGCTTTATTGATTTTAGCGGTACCTGTTATGGCAGAAGATTTGGCTGGAGTTGTTGCAGTTGTAGACGGTCAGGAAATAACATTAGGAGAATTGGATGAAGTTATAAATATGCAAGATTTTATGATGCAATTATATCAACTTAATCCTGGATTCACTCAATTGTTAATCACAAGTGAAAGTGGTCAGAATTTAATTAATGAATTTCGGAAATCCCAATTAGATCAGTATGTTATGCAGGTTCTTTTAAGTCAAGAGACAGAGAAAAGAAATATAACTATTTCTGAAGAGAGAGAGAATGAAATTTTTGAAAATCGCCTTCAGCAGATAATTAGTGAGAATAGCATAACCAAAGAGCAATTGCTTCAAGCTATTCAACAACAGGGAATAGCATCTTTTGATGAGTATAAGCAAATCTTTTTAGAAAATAGTAGAAAATTTATTTTGATTGAAGAATTGCAAGTTCAGGTTGTAAGTGAAGCTACAGTTTCTGATTCTGAAGCTAAAGAATATTATGATAATAATCAAAATTTCTTTAAGAGTGAAGAATCTGTTCATGTTCGTCATATTTTGGTAGATACAAAAGAAAAAGCTGAAGAATTGTTGGCAGAGTTACAAAATGGTGCAGATTTTGTAGAGCTTGCTAAAGAAAATTCTGTTGGCCCAACTGGTCCAAGTGGTGGAGACTTAGGTTTTATAACTAGAGGTCAGACAGTGGATGCATTTGATGAAGTTGCCTTTACTTTAGGAATTGGTGAATTAAGTGGTGTGGTTGAAACTGAGTTTGGTTTCCATATCATTAAAGCTGAAGATAAGAGGGAAGCAGGAGTGGTACCTTTTGAGGAAGTATTGGAAGTTTTAAAAGGACAGTTACTTAATGAAAAGAAAAGTCAAACTTGGGATGATTTTGTGAAGAATTTGAATGAAAATGCTCAGGTTGAGATTAAATTATAAGTAAAGTTGAAAATTGAGAGATAGCTAAAAGGGCCAGAATTTTGATTCTGGCCCTTTTGTTTTATTGATGATGATTAAAGTCGAGATAATAACTGTGTTATTATCTCTTAATTTTTACAACTCTCCTTCTGAAAGGTACATCTTACCTGAATGCTTACCTCACTTGTAGAAGATGGGGGACATTTATGCTCTCTGAAAACCCTTCCAAAAATGTTGTTAAATAGCTGTAATACTAGTTATCTAATTTACTATAAATATATCCAACAATATTCTGAGTGGATTGATCATCAAGCCTCAGAACTTTAAGATAATGTTCAATATAGCTAATGTAGCGTGTAGCTTGTGGAAGGATTTTTTTGACAGAAATATTTAGTATATTAGAGATAGATTTTAATTGGTCTAAATTTAGAGAGGCACGTCTTTGAAAAAATTCAGCTAGTTGAAAATAGTTAATATCAGTTTTTTTCGCCAGATCAGCAATGGTATAGCTGTTTTTTATCAGTACTTTTTGAAGATATTCGATAATTTCTTGTTGGTTTTCATTAAGATCATCTTCGAAGAGAAAGGATAAAGGAACCTGGTAGAATTCTGCTAACTCAATTAATGAGGGAAGAGATGGACAACGATCAGCACGCTCAATCGAACCAATAAGAGATATGGATTTATCAGTAGCCTTTGCGACATTAGCCAAAGTCAATCTTTTCCTTTCACGGAGTTTACGTAGTTTTTTACCGATTGAAGAAAAATCTTTCATCATCATACCTCCATTAAATTGCCTTTACTAAAAATTATATATATAGTAACTACTTTTGTCAATCGAATAAAAATCAAACGTCATATTGACTATTGACAAGTTGCACTATTTTTACTAAAGTATTGACAAAATTAAAGCAAGGAAGTATAATATAGACAAATTGCACTTGATAAAGTAATAAACCGATAAAACTTTAATGCAGTGAAGAAATAAATTTTTTTCTCATGATTATAACATAAATATCTGCCTTTAAACACTATTAGTGCAAAATATTGAATTTATTTTTCTGGAGGTGATAAATATGGAACTGTTTTCACTAATTTGTTTAATTATTTTATGTATTTTTTGCGATCCACTACAGTTAAGATTTTTTTATTTATATTTGAAGAATAATTTTTATGTTCGGAAACTATTTCAAACTAAGCATAAAAAATAATCATAGCAGGAATTTTTCTATTAATTGCAGAAATAATTAGAGATATTCGTTTTTAAGGAGGCTATCAAAAAATGTTTAGAAAATATATCGACCATTATTTAAACTCAATTTCATTGGCTGTCACCTATCCAAAAAATATTCTCTTCTTTTTATTTCTCAATTTATCATTCTTACTCAATTTGATGAACATCAACGAAGGCGAGAGTATATTCCTATACACCCTTCTTTTAGTCCTCAGGATCGGAGCTATGGGTGGAATCGGTTATGTAACGATTAGAATTATCAGAAGCAATAAAGAGCCTGAGAAGGTGTTCTCAAGGGGTGTAGTAAAGTACTTTTTCCCAATGGTAAAACTTATTATTTTACAGATGGTAGTTTATTTATTGACTGGGTTTTTACCGATAACGCTATTAAGTAGAGTTATAGTGATTCCACCAATCGCTTTAAAAATTTGGGAATGGGGTACAGATTTTGTCTTTATGTTCCTTATTTATGAAGCGATCTTTTGGGCAGATAAGGGGGTACTCAAAGCTTTTCGCATGAGGAATGTTTATATGTTAGATCGCTTTGAGTGGCTCTTGCTGGTTTATATTATTGTGAATCTACCACAATTTTTGGTTATGTACCTTAGATTATGGGGATTTAATTGGTTAACTGTAGGAGCAGGACCCATCATTGTATTTTTAATAGTTTCATTTCTTGGTTGGATTAATACAATCTTCACTTTTAGAATTTATGGTGAAGACAGAATTCAGGTAGTTCAGGAGATGGAAAAAAGGGTTAGGGAAGCTGAGTTAAATGGGAAAGATTGGCTAAGAAAGAGAAAAAACAAAAAATAATTAGGAAAAACAAGACCCTTTACCGATTTGGTAAGAGGGTCTTTTTTGTTTACTCTTTAATTGGATGAGATTGTGTACGATATATCTGACCCTTTTCTGCGTATGTATTTGCTGATCTTTTAAGCGCAGTTATTTCTTCTTCTTTAAGTTCACGAATTACTTTACCTGGAGAACCAACTACAAGACAGCGTGGTGGTATCTCTTTTCCTGGAGGGATGAGTGCACCAGCACCGATAAGAACTTCATCTCCAATTTTAGCGCCATCTAAAACTATAGCACCCATACCGATGAGAGTAGTGTTGCCTATTGTACAGCCATGTAATATAGCGTTATGACCTATGGTTACGTTATCACCGATTACAAGAGGATGGTCTGTATCTACATGGAGGGTGGAGTTATCCTGAACATTGGTATGCTGGCCTATAGTGATTTTGTTCATATCACCTCTAATAACAGCATTTGGCCAAAGATTTGATTTTGAGCCAATCTCTACATCCCCAATAATTTGAACTCCAGGAGATATATATACATCTTCTGCTACTTTTGGAGTGATTCCCTTATAAGAATATTTCATCACATTTCACCTCGATTTTTTTGTATTATATTTATCTATTCTCCCCAAAATGTTCAGATTCCTACCTTAGTAAAAGGGATTTTAAACCATGATAACGAAGATTATAGCAAGGATGATTATAGTGGTTGATATTTTGGCAGGATAATGGAGAGATTGGATTGGGAGGAGATTAGATTGTCTATCTGTGGAATAGGGACTGATATCGCTGAAAATGAACGTTTTGAGAAGATGTTATCAAAGGGAGATGACGCTTTTTTTTCTCGTGTATTTACTGAGAACGAAAGAGCCTATTGTGAAAAATTTAAAAAATTGAGTATCAAAGCTCAGCATTATGCAGTGCGTTTTGCTGCTAAAGAGGCATTGGTAAAAGCTCTTGGGACAGGATTTAGATATATGAACTTTCATGATTTAGAGGTTAAGAATGATTCTTTAGGGGCTCCATTTTTCGAAGTTAGTGGGAAAGTTTCTGAATTGATTCGTGAAAAGGGAGGTCAAAAGATTCATTTAAGTCTATCTCATAGCGATAACTACTCCATTGCTATGGTTGTTCTGGAAGGAGAGGAGTAAAAATGCAGATTGTAACCGGGCCAGAGATGCGGGAACTAGATCGTATTACAATAGAAGAGATTGGAATTCCTGGGGTTGTATTAATGGAACAGGCAGGCCGTGGTGCTGCTCAAGAAATTGCTTCTAAATTAAAGAATAATGCGTCTATTCTGATTATTGCTGGGAAGGGTAACAATGGTGGGGATGGTTTTGTAATTCACCGATGGTTAACTCACTTAGGGTATAACTGCACAACATTGCTTTTAGCTCCCAAAGAAAAAGTATCTGGAGATGCTAAGGTTAATTTAGAGATTCTCTATCAGATGAAGGAAGAAGTTAGAGAGATTCAGAATGAAGTTGACCTTAATAATTTTTGGGAAAATATAGATACATATGATTTGATAGTAGACGCCATTTTAGGAACTGGTCTTTCAGGAGAAGTTCGGGGTTTGAGTAGATTTGTGATCGAACTTATCAATGAATCTTTTTTGCTGGTGGTGGCAATAGATATTCCATCTGGGTTAGATTCTATTCGTGGAGTACCTTTAGGGGTAGCAATTGAGGCAGAGATGACGGTGACATTTGCTTTGCCCAAATTAGGACTTTTGCAATTCCCAGGAAAACATTATGTAGGTGACTTAAGGATAGTGGATATTGGTATTCCAGAAATCGTTGTTAAGAAGGCTGGGATCCAAAGGTTATGGATGAATAATGATTATTGCTCAAAGATGCTACCTATTCGCCCTGAGGAAGGTCACAAGGGTACATTTGGACGAGTTCTTATCTTTGCAGGTTCTGAAGGCATGACTGGAGCAGCAGCATTAACTTGTGAGGCAGCTTTACGCAGTGGTGCAGGACTGGTTACTCTTGGAATCCCTGAAAGCTTAAACTCAATTATGGAGGTTAAACTGACAGAAGTGATGACTTATCCTTTGCCTGAAAAAGAAGGTTATTTAGCTCAAAAGGGAATACAACAGATTCGAGAGTTGGTAGAGAAGGTAGATGTGGTGGCAGTTGGCCCAGGGATGGGGCAAAATGATGATCTGGTACATATCATGAAAGATTTGTTAGAATTTTGTGACAAACCATTGGTGATTGATGCTGATGGATTAAATAATCTAACCTGTACATACTCGCAATCACTTCTTCCATTATTAAAGCAAAGAGAAGGCATGACGGTTTTAACACCTCATCCAGGTGAAATGTCTCGCCTTATTGGAATGAGTATATCTGAAGTACAGAGTGATCGAATCGGAGTAGCTGAAAGATTTGCTAAAGAATATCATGTAATCCTCGTCCTTAAAGGAACACCAACGATCACTGCGTTTCCTGATGGACAAATTTACCTAAATAGCACAGGGAATGAAGGGATGGGGACAGGTGGTTCTGGTGATGTGTTAACAGGAATTATAAGTGGTTTTCTGGCTCAACAATTAGATGAAGTATCTGTTCCAGCTGCGGTTTATCTTCATGGATTAGCGGGAGATATACAAGCCGCTGCGACCAATCATAGGAGTTTGATTGCTGGTGATTTGCTAACAGGGCTAGCATTAGCATTTCAGAAGATAGAAGATAGGAGATAGGAGATGAAGAAAAGATGAAAAAGTCTCTACGTCCTGTTTGGGCTGAAATAAATCTTGATCATTTTAGACACAATATTCAGGAAATCAAAAAACGCTATCCTGATACAATGATCATGGCTGTGGTTAAAGCAGATGGTTATGGACATGGGGCTATTCAAGTAGCAAAGGCGGCTCTCTTAGGCGGTGCTGAACGATTAGCTATCGCTATTGTAGATGAAGGGGTAGAATTGAGAGAAACAGGGTATGAAGTTCCTATTCAGGTCTTAGGAGGTACCGCAGAATCACAGTTAGAACAAGTAGTAGATTATGACTTGATTCAGACTGTCTTTGATTTGAATACTGCGAGAATCCTTTCAAAAATAGCTCAAGAAAAAGGCAAAAAAATTAAGGTTCACTTAAAGGTAGATACAGGTATGGGGCGTGTTGGCGTACAACCAGATCAAGCTGGAGAGATTGCTGCTGAGATTTGCGCTTTACCTAATTTAGAACTTGAAGGATTGATGACTCATTTTGCTACTGCTGATGAAATTGATAAAAGTTATACTATGAAACAGGTTTCTAAGTATCGTAGAGCTTTGGTAGATATTGAAGTTCAGGGAATTCAAATTCCGATCAAACATGTTGCAAATAGCGCGACAATTATAGATTTGCCAGATATGAAATTTGACATGATTCGACCAGGAATTATATCTTATGGTCTCTGGCCTTCAGATGAAGTGGATCACACTATTGATATTAAGCCTGTTATGGAATGGAAAGCAAAGATCATACATATTAAAGAGGTTCCTGCTGAAACTGGGATTAGCTATGGTAAAACATATATTACAAAAGAAAAAGTTAAAGTGGCTACTTTACCTTTAGGTTATGCTGATGGCTATTCTCGTCATTTATCAAATAAGGGTTATGTTCTAGTTAAAGGCAAACGAGCTCCTATTTTAGGCCGAGTTTGTATGGATCAATACATGATTGATGTAAGCGGGATTGAAGACGTTAAAGTAGGAGATGAGGTTGTTTTAATCGGTAAGCAAGGTAATGATTTTATTAGTGCCGAAGAGATGGCTTCATGGATTGGAACAATAAATTATGAAGTTGTCTGTTTGGTGAATAAAAGGGTGCCAAGAAAATATTTTGGTAAAACTGCAAAGAATGAGTAGTTGGGCAAATTATTGATGATGTGAGTCGACATTTCCCGGGAAATGTTGAAGAAATAGATCATATTTATAAAGATAATGGAAAAAGCATTAATACTTAAGGAGGTAGCATGGCTTTGATAAACGCTGAAATAAGAAGGAATCAATAGATGGAATTGAACTGTTAACTTTGACGGTCGTTGTATTTTTTGATATACTGTGTATATAGCCCTCGTAGGGAGGGTTTTTCATTTGTTGTTGGTGTTAAAATTTGTAAGGGGTTGAACTATAATGAAAGTGGAAATAATAGTGGATAAGTTGCCACAATACGTAAGAGCGGGAGATATTGTGGGAGCTTTTGCGAATGAAGCACAGATTGACGGTTCACGAATTGGTAAAATTCGTATTAATAGAAAACGCGGAAGAGCATTTGTTCAAATTGATGAAGAAGTAGTAGAAATTGTGATGGAAATGATGAATCAAAGACAGATTTCAGGTGCCGATATAGAAATTGCTATGAAGGATAATCAGGAATTACAGAAGATAAACTTAAAAAACTATATCAATAAATTCAAAAATTTACTTTATCAGGAAAGACAAGAGGCATTAGTGAAAAATCGCTTGGAGATTCGTCATATGAACGGTCTGGAACGCCAGACAGCTGGACGAGCTTTACTAAAATTAAATGGAAAAGCATCTGGTTTTCCTGTTGAAAACGTCTATCATATGAGATTTACTTTAGAAGAAACTGATGATGAACTTCCGCTGAATGAGTTTATGATTGGTGATTTGATAATTGTAAGTACTGGTGAGCCATTAGCTGAAAGAAATCTTCGTGGAATAGTGACACAGATTGAACCGACAGCTATTACTATTCGTTTTGAATGGGAACCTTTAGATTATGTTTATGGTAATGACATAAGAATCGATCTTTATGCACATGATCAAACTTTTCAACAAGCTCTATGTACTTTGAAAAGTTTATCCTACGTAAATCCAATTGATAGACTAGTGGCAATTTTATTGGGAACAGAAGAACCAGAATTGAGTGAAAAAAGAATTACAGGGGATATCTCATATTTAGATGATGATCAGCTGAAAATTTTAAAAAAAGCACTGAAAGCAAAAGATATTTTCTTAATTCAGGGTGATGCTGGAACAGGGAAAACGACTGTTGGTGCTGAAATTTTACTCCAACATTTAAAAAGTGGTTATTCTGTTTTGGCTGTAGGAACATCTCCTATGTCTAGAGATCGTCTTGCAGAGACTTTGACAAAATTGGGTTTAAAAGTTTTAAAATTAGATGAATTGAGTTTGAAAATGCAACCTGAGTATAATTCTATCCAACATCTTTTAAAAGCAGTTCAAAAGTTAATGAAAAGGCGTGATGAACTGGCCCATCCTAAAAGTGAATATATAAAGAAAGTATCTTATGCAGAGATATTGGCAAAAGGTGAAAACGGTCAAAGTTATGCTGATATTCCTAGCTATCATATGCGAGAAATGGCTGATTGGATTAAACTACAGCGTAGAATTGATAAAAAATTAAGTGAAGTACGTAACCATCAAAATAAAATATGGACACGTCTTTTAAAAGAGCACGATTTGATCTGTGGAACTCATGAAGAAGCTATTTTTTTAAGGGAAAAGTTTGATTTTATAGTTATCGATGATGCTCATATGATCAGTGAACCTGAAATCTTACCTGTCTTTTTGAAGGCAAAGAAGGTTATTCTTTTAGGTGATGAGAAACAGATTGGACCTAAAGTTTTCAATTTAGAAGCTAAAATGGGAGGATTAGATAAGTCTTTATTTCATCGTTTTTTAGAAGAGTTGGATGATGAATGGATTGGTATATTACAGACTCAGCATCGAGTAAATCTATCTACTTGGCGTTGTTTGGGAGAGGTTTTTTCTTTAGGAACAAGTCTGGAATTTCATCCAGAATCTTCACTAGTGTTAACTGACTGGAAATGTGGTCCATCTAGCGAGGTGTTAGAAGATGTTGCTTCTGTTGTATTTATAGATACTTCTAATATTCCCATTGAAGAGGTGCCGATGGGTGAAGAATATTATAATCTTTTTGAAGTGGATTTGATTTGTGAATTTTTTGAATCAAGTGTGGATCTTGAAATAATGAGTGATAAAACAGCGGTTTTGACTTTTTATTCTGCACAGGCTCAGATGATTCGCCAAACTTTGAATAGTAATAAGATTGATTTTTCGGGAGTATATACTATTGATGAGATTTGTGGTTGTGAAAAAAACTTGGTAATTATTTCATTAGTTCATAGTAATTCTACAGGTTATTTGGGTAAGACTGGATCTGTATCTCATCTGATTACTGCTTTAACTCGATCTAAAGAAAAATGTATTATTATTGGTAATCTCAATACTTTATCTTCTCATCCGATATATCAAAAATTGTTGGCTAGTATCCGACAAAGGGGCAAAGTATATACTTTATAATCGTCTTTATTTACCAGAATAATTTAGTCTGGAATGGGCAGGAAAATATCAAAGTATAGAGAATAGTATATATACACGAGGTTGATTTATATATACTATAGCCTGAAATTGGTGTATTGAGGTGAAGAGAATGTGCAAAAAAGAAAAGAGAGAAGCATATAGAAAGAAATATACAACTCAATATAAGGACAAACTCCGCCAAGAAATGCGGTCAGGCTATCTGGAAATGGCTGAATTGAATTTAGAATTGGCGGGGATGTACTGCAATTAGATGTATGAGACGAGTAATTCGTCTCTTTTTTTAATTAAATGTATAGATTAATTGGTAATGTGGAAACTATAATAAAGGTAAGAAACTAATGACAATAATGAAAGAAAAGATTGAAAAGATAATCAGCAATGATATTGACAATAATATAGATAAAAGTATATAATGGATATATAGAAAGTAATTTTTTTACTCTTTTGTGGGGGTGGTTTCAATTGGGGACTTTAAAGCGTGTTATGATAAGTTTACCGAATAGTCTGCTCCAAGAAGTTGATGGGATAGTAAAAAAAGAGAATGGAAATCGAAGTCAATTTATTCGTGAAGCAATGCAATTATATATTGCTGAGCGTCAAAGGAAAGAGCTTAGAGAAAAGATGAAAAAAGGTTATATAGCGATGGGTGCAATCAATCTTGAACTGGCCAATAAAGGTCTAATTGCTGATGAAAAATCTATAATAGTTTATGAGGAAAATCTTGCGGAGTGTGAGTGATGTGTCGATAAAACGTGGAGATGTTTATTATGCGGATTTAAATCCAGTCGTGGGTTCTGAACAAGGCGGTATACGGCCAGTTTTAGTAATACAGAATGATATTGGGAACAAATATAGTCCAACTGTAATTGTAGCAGCTATTACTTCAAAAATTGATAAAGCGAAACTACCTACCCATGTTGAAATCAAAGCAAAAGATAGCAATCTTGAAAAGGATTCGGTTATATTGTTGGAGCAGATTCGGACAATTGATAAAAGAAGATTACAACGACAGGTAACCCATCTAGAACAGGATATTATTGATCGTGTTAATGAAGCATTGGAAGTAAGTCTGGGACTTATCGATCTCTAGGTAAAGAACTCTCCTTAATTGGAGAGTCTTTTTTTTGAAGAAACAGGAGAAACGTAAAAGATTTAGAATAGTATAAGTTAAGATTAAATTTTGTTGAATTTTAACGACATTTCAGAAGATGAAGTCCCTCTCCTCTAGGATGGGGGTAGAATGTTTCATAAAAATCAAAACTTCAGTGCGAGTTCAGATCTTCTTCTGAAGTCGTTAAAACTTAAGAAATAATAACTTGTTAATATTTCGGCTTTTGATGCATTTAAGTAGGTTAGATCAGACCTGCATTTTAAATAGGGTTGACAAAGGGGGAAAAGGTGTGGAAAAAATTCATAAGGAAATTACGAATTTAGCAGAAAAGATTGAAGATGAGGTTATTTCCTTACGCAGGGAGTTTCATCAAAACCCTGAACTTGGGTTTGAAGAGGTAGAAACTGCTAAAAAGGTAGCTGATTATTTAACTAGACTTGGTCTGGATGTTGAGACTGGTATAGCAAGGACTGGAGTTGTGGGTATTTTGAAAGGAGACCTACCAGGGCCAGTTATTGCTTTAAGAGCAGATATGGATGCTCTTCCTATTATTGAAAAGACTGGGGTGGAATATGCATCGAAAGTTTCAGGTAAGATGCATGCTTGTGGACATGATGGTCATATGGCTATGTTACTTGGAACTGCAAAAATTTTAAGTCAATTGCGTTCACAATTAAAGGGAACTGTTAAATTTATCTTTCAACCTGCTGAAGAAGGGTTAGGCGGGGCTCAACCTATGATTGAAGAAGGAGTGCTTGATCCAAAAGTAGATGCTATTTTTGGGATTCATCTTTGGCCAGGTTATCAATCAGGGACAATTGTTTTAAAATATGGAGCAATGATGGCAGCACCTGATCATTTTATCTTAAAGATTAAAGGAAAAGGTGGGCATGGTTCGGCCCCTCATGAAACTGTAGATGCAATTGCAGTCTCTGCTCAGGTTATTAGTGCTTTACAACAGATTGTAAGCCGTCAAATTACCCCAACCCAACCTGTGGTTGTAAGTATCGGAACAATCAATGGTGGATATCGTGATAACGTGATCGCTGATGAAGTAAAGATGACTGGAACAGTACGAACACTATGTCCGGATTTAAGAGATGAGATTCCAAGGAAGATGGAAGAGATCATTAAAGGGGTAACGACTGCTTTTGGTGCAGATTATGAATTAGAGTATAAACAGCTTTATCCACCCATTATCAATGATGATAAGATGGTTAACTTAGTAAAAGAGGTGGGAGAAAAAGTATTAGGTCTTGAGAAGGTTAATGTAATTAAAGAACCTGTGATGGCGGGTGAAGATTTTGCCTATTTTTTGGAGAAGGTACCAGGAACATTTATTCATCTCGGTTGTAGTAGTGGTCCAGAAACTAGCTATCCGCTCCATAATCCTAAGTTTAATATGGATGAGAAAGCATTGATTTCAGGAGTGATGACCTTCTGTAATCTTGTTTTTGCTTATTCCTTTACTAAGGAGGTATAATGTAGTGTTTAAGAGGATGGGGATTTTTTGTTGTTTTCTGTTATTGATTTTTGCAAGTCAAGTTTATGCTGTTGAGGAATCAGCCGATTTGAAAAATGTTCTAAAGCAAATTCATCTGGTTGAAGATTTTCAAGGTGAGATTTTAACTAAAATATATATTGATGATACCATTTTGACTTATCAGACTGGAATTTTGAAAGATGGTCCTAGAGCTGATGTAAGTACACAGCATACTTTCTGGCAGTTAAAAGGAACAGAAGAAGGACTAAAATTAAGAGCAATTCCATGGTTTTATCTACCACCAGATTTTTCTTTGGTACAATACGCTTTGCCAATTCAACGAAAGTCATCATTAATTGAACCCTTGCAACGGATTGAAGATGACTATGAGATTAAATTGATCGATGAAAAGAATGGAGAAACTATTTTTGAACTAAATAATGGTTTTATCATTCAAAACATTACTTATGATAAAAACAAAAATGTGATTACTAAAATACAGATATTCAACACGTCAGGACGAGTTATGTCAACTATTATTTATGCTAACTGGAAAGAATATTCTGCAGGAATTCTTTTACCTGAAACGATTCAGGTATTTGGTGAGAAAGATAAGAAACTAATGGAGATGGTTTATCTAAATTGGAAGATAAATCAGGGGGTTGATGGTTTTGCGAGTACATTACCTGATTACTGGAACAATAAAGTGAAAGATTTAAAGGATAAAATATTAGATAAACCAGATCAGGATGAATTACATTTTAAACTGGCTCAATTGTATGAAGAACAACAGTTTTGGGATAATGCTCTGGAAGAATTGGATAAAGCTTTTACTCTTAATTCTAAGGTAGAATATCGTGAAGAAATGGCTCAAATTTATGAAAAATTAGGAAAATATCAGGAAGCCATTCTTCAAATACAAGCGGTTTTAGAAGAGAGAGAGAGAGGCGAAAATTATTTCTTCTTAGGCAATTTATATACCAGTCTTAATAATCCGATGCTTGCTCAGGAATCTTATGAATATGCTGTTAAGTTAGAAGAAGATAATATCAACTATTGGGAGCGTTTATTCTGGAATTATCGAAATGCCAGTAGAGATGATGAAAGGATGTTGAAAAAGGCAATTCAGGCTGGAGAGAAATTGGTTCAAATTGGCTCCAGGCGTTATCAATATAGAATTTATTTAGGAGATTTATATGTGCAGGATGAGGATTATAATAAAGCTCTTGAACAGTATTTAGTAGCACAGGAGATGGAGCCAGACGAGAGTCTTCCTTTTGTAAAATTGGCTCGATATTATGAAGAAAGTAACAAATATGATGAAGCTTTAGTTGTTCTATTGAATGCAGTAAAAGTTCAGGAGAATTGGTGGAATTATCTTCAGTTGGGTGATTTTTATCTTCGTCATGGTCAGATGGAGAATACTCTTATAGCTTATGAGCAATCTCTTCAAATGAACCCTAGAAATACAGACCTCTCAATTAAAATGGGGCGTGTTCTTTGGCAGTTAGGGGAAAAGGAGACTGCTAAGAGTTATTGGTATCAGGCACTTCAATATGAAGAATCTAATGTATACACATATATTAAAGTTGGTAAAATGCTTTTAGAATATAATTTAGTTGAGGATGCAGAAGAAATCTTCAAACAAGCGGTTGAACGCTTTCAACTATTGGGGGACCGGAGCTTAACGCCCGGTCTTTCCCGAATTTATGAAGAGATGGGGCTTATGTATCTTACTAAAGATTATTATTTAGCAATTGATTTTTTTGAAAAGGCTTATTCCAACAAGCCAAGTAGTATTGTTGGTCAATATTTGGGGCTTAATGAGTTGAAAGAAGGCAATCTAGATAAAGCAATAAGATATTGGGAAGAGGCTAATCTTTTGGATGGAGATAATGTTAAATCATATCTTTATCTAACTGTCGTAAAAGGGCTTAAAGGAGAAATGTCTAGTAAATTTGATCATGAGTTAAAACAGGTAAAAGAAATTTTAAATGTAGAAGAACAAAAAATAATGGGGAAATTTTTTGGTTATTTTCCGGAAATCCACTCTCTGAAACTAGAAGAAGAAAACACTCCTCTAGAAGCAGAAAAAGCATTTAATGAAGGAATGGATGCTTTTATGGCAGGAAATTTAAACAAAGCTGTGGTTAATTTTAAGAAAGCAGTTAATTTGGATCGATATTTTAAAAAGGGAAACTTTTATTTAGGGATTACGTTATCACTGAAGGATGAGTCTAGTGAGGCTCAAACGTATTTTAAAGCTATTCAAAATCATTATGCTGGTAGTAATATTGCGAGAGTTTCTATAGATTTAGATCAGCTTATTCAAAAAATATTTTGGAAAACGAAAGTTTTTGAGTAAAGATAAAGGTATTTTCTATCGGAAAGCGAAATAATATTCAGGATATAATAGGGAGCAATAAAATAGTAGTTAAAATCATAGACAATTATAGCTATATGTGGATACAAATATTTAGCTATAAGCTCTTTTATTGCTTTCAAGCCAGGGTGAATGTGAGTTGCGAAAGTAGCTTTGCATGATGAACCAGGTTAGTATGAAAGGTAAAGACATACCCATGAGTGTATCCATCAGCTTATGGCTCTATGAGTATTGAGGAAGACCGACTTCTAGTGTCCTGAAGTCAAACACCGAAAATACATAT
>DAOVRZ010000170.1:0-6471 GCA_030627905.1 Halanaerobiales bacterium | reverse complement strand
GATACAATATTCAACAAATAGCAAAGGGACACTTGAGGGTGTCTCTTTATTTGAGTTGCCTACGTTTAGGCGTGGGGTCAAAGACTATGGCCTGATAATATCATAGGCATCCCAATAATGGAATGCCTGAGTAGTAACTAATTCACTATATAATCTTCCTACATTTTTCATTTATAGTTCCATTTCATTCAATACATCTCTCAATTTCTTCAACTCTTCTGCTGTTAAAGTTATCCCTTTACCCATCTTAGTATGTTCAGGTGCCCAATCTCTTAAATCGTACTTAGGATCTCTATCATTCCAACTAACTAGATTTAACTCTTTAGTCCATCCTTTTGAAGATGTAGAAATTTCAGCAATATTTTTAACTATTTCATACTTGATACCAGCCATTTTTTCTCCTCCTAATCTAGGCTACGCCATATTTTATTTTTCATATATTTCTATCATAAAGTCATTATTTAATCATTATAAAGAATAAATCTTCTCGGCAATCAAACGCCTTCTCTGCTCTAAAAATTCATCATAATCTTTAATATCCATATTAAAGATTGACTCAGGAATACAATTTTGTGCTAAATTCCTTCTCAAATCATCATAATTATCAATACCACTATATTTTGATTCACCATTCATGATTTGCTCTTTTAATTCTTTAAAATACACATTAGGCGCTTGATATCATAATCAAACATAGATTCCGCAGAACCCGAATATCTTCCAGTTAGAATAGAAAGCACCAACCATCTTCTCACCAAAGTCTCAATTTTATTAGAATCTAGTCCTTTTAACTTTAAAGTTAAATATAATATGTACGCAAAGTTCATTACATTCTGCGAACTAAGTAACTTCTTATTGATGATTCCCGCTGATTTAACAATAATAATAAATCGTTTATAATTTGTCTCTTTCACAAATTCAAGAACACCTTTTTCAAATCTCTCACTTTTGTAGAATTCCATACAAAAGGTCTTTAGATTTCAGGAATAGCAACTTCACCCTGTTTTATCCAGAACAATATGCTATCTATCGAATTATTATTCACATCATACTTTTGCATTAGTAAAAACCCCCTAGCAAGCACACATTTTCTTTATTCTCTCTATTAAATTTATCAGTGATTTAATAATATAAATAACGCATTACAGTTAAAAAGTCTCTTATCGAACTAGTTCTACATTTTTCAACACTATCCTTTTTTTATTGACTTTACTTTTTTGACAAATGTTAATCACACAAAAAAAGAAAGACTCCTACTTTTAGGAGCCATTTATATTATATATATCTTCTATGTAATTCTTCAGTCACCAACAGGAAGAATTGGAATAGTACAAGACTCTGTTTCAGTTACAGGATGAGGATCAGCATAAACAACTTCACTTCCAAAACATAACAACACTATTAAACCCAAAATACATCTCAGCTAAAATATTATATATTTCCCACTTAAAACTATCTGACAATGCATCAAAGTGTTCATCAGCCAAATCTAAGGTTTCACCCATAGCACTCTTTCCCCCTTATGTTATTTATCTATATAATAAATATCTTTTATTATATGATTCGCCCACAAAAAGTATTTTAGTCGCACTCACGTGCCATATATAGTACTGAAACCGCCAATTCAGTACTATATATGGCACGTGAGTTTTTGTGCGACTACTTTTTGTGGGCTAATCATTATATATATTCTACACTTAGAAGAAATCATACAAAAATTTTAAAAGAATATTCCCCAAACCGTCATCTTGAAATTCTAATCTTATTGAATCAGATCTGTTATACTCATAGTCATCCCATGGTAAATAGATATCGCCATTTATGGCAATCGAAATTACATATCTACCACAATCAGGATCATAAATAATTTCAGTTTTAGCTGTAATTTCAGAATCATTTAGTCCGACCCAATAGTAATATTCTTCTTCCAGATCAGCTCTCATATTTTCTATTGAATTTGGATAGGTATAGCTTAGAATGGCTTCTATATTTTCCTGTTCAAAATCAATTATAAAATTCTCTATGTCATCTAATGGCTCTCCCTAAACATTATAATTAATTTCATCATTATCCTAATCTGATGCATCTATAGAAATATCTAATGGTAAACCTGGTTCAACCTTAATAAGATTATTTTCTAGTATTTGACCATTAATAGAGATTCCATTAATCTCAGGACGAGAGTTGGCAACTACTGTAACTGAATAATTTTCAATAACAGTATAGATTGAATCTTTCATTGTCATGGTTAAATTATATTCCCCTGGATCTAATGGAGCAGTCCAGGTAAATCCAGCATTACAAAGTTCAACATCACCAACCTCTGCTTGAACTTCAACATCTAAGTTATCTCTATCAGGAGTAATAATCATCGGCATAAAAAGATAGCTTTGATCTACAGCTAAAGTATTCTCTACGTATAAATTATTACATAAAGCAAAATATACAGTTTGAACTTTTGGTACATTATGAGTACTGTCCTCAACATTGATAATAATAATCTAGTTAACTTCAAAAAATTGATTACTTACTTTGACAATCAAAGAATAAACCCCATATGTATCTGGTGCTTGCCATTCTATGATGTTCTCACTTGCCACAACAATTGATTTTTCACTTGTTAAGGAGGTAATTGATGGAGAATGATTTGCAATTATGACTGAAATTGTTTTTGATTCACTAACATCAAATTTTCCATCAGAAACTTTAACTGAAATAGTATACTCTCCTTCTACAGTCGGTACCTTCCATTCTACTTCTTTTCCTGTTCCTACTATTTGTCCACCTGTTACCGTCCAGTTAACAGTCAGAGAATCATTTTCTTTATCACTTACTTTAACTTCTACCTGAATTTGCTCCCCAGATTCAACTACCTCTTTCACAATATTTAATTCAGTAATTATAGGGGCACTATTGAGTTGACATCCCAATAAAAGAATAATAATAGATAGAATAGCTAATAATGTGAAAGGCTTTTTCATTTTGTATCACTCCCTTAATAATATTCTCAAAAATATATTTCGTTACCTATCACTCGACTACCTGTAATTTTTAGTTATTTTTTAGTTTTTATACAAGAAGGGCTTTCCATTCTGAACTTTCATTAAAAGATCAAATTCCTCCTTATATTTATCAATAAATCAACAAAAACTAAGTAAAATCACATCTGGCTCAGTAGGGATTATATGAAAACAAAATGGATAATTGCGTTGTGTTTATTATTATTAGTTTCTTGCACCATAATGGAAAATTCCACTGAAACTAAAGAATCATCTATTTTCCAAATAGCAGAGGTTGAAAATTGCAAAGTTACTACAGATACCCTTAATGTTAAATCTGGAGTGGGTAATAGTTTTAAAACTATTACCACTCTAAATAAAGGTGATGAAAAGTTTTGGAATTGAGTATTTACAAGCTGGAGAAAACATCGCTGCAAATTCTTCTGTTAATAGAGCCCATAATGAATTAATGAACTCAAGTGGACACCGACAAAACATTCTTAGTCCAAGTTATACCAATATAGGGATTGGTATAAAACCAAGTGACAAATATGGTTTAATATTTACACAAATGTTTATAAGCAAGCCTCAATAAACTATTGGATGATAAAAAAAGAGGAAATCTATTATTTAGATTCCCTCTTCTCTTATCCTACTTACCTCTCAAGCAACATTAACCACTCGATAAATCCTCGCTTCGTAAGGACGAAGTTTGACCTCTTTTAAACTATCCAAATCATCAGCAGAATAGTTAGCTATCAATAACTCTCCCCTTACACCAGCCAACTCATAACTGAAAATCTGTTCTTCATCTGAAAAGTTTAACATAACCAGCAATCTATCATCTTCTAAACTTCTAAAATAAGAGTAGATTTTTTCATCTTCCTCAAGAATAAGTTCATACTCACCGTATACTAAAACTAAATTTTCTTCCTGCTTTCTAAGATTTATTAATTTCTTATAATAGTTAAATACTGAATCAGGATCAGCTATAGCCTTAGCGGAATTTATCTCTTTATAATTAGGGTTAACCTTTATCCAGGGTTCTCCAGAAGTAAAACCAGCATGAAAGCTATTATCCCACTGCATCGGAGTTCGAGCATTATCCCGACTCATTCGATATAGAGCTTTCATAATCTCGTCTTCAGATAATCCATCTTTTTTCTTCTCGCGATACCAATTCAAAGTTTCAATATCTCGATAATCCTCAATATTTCCAAAATTAACATTTGTCATACCTATCTCTTCACCTTGATAGATATAAGGTGTCCCAGGTAGAGTATGCACTAAAGTCGCGAGCATTTTCGCAGATTCGACCCTATAGTTTTTATCATTACCAAAACGTGAAACCATCCTGGGCTGGTCATGGTTATTCATATATAAACTGTTCCATCCTTTTTCTTTCAAGCCTTCACACCACTTACCAAAGATTTCTTTTAACTCAGTTAATTTCCATTCCCTAGGTTCCCATTTTGTATCACCACAGTCAAATCCCATGTGTTCGAAATGGAACAACATATTCAATTCATCGCGGTCTGAATCTACATATTTTCTTGCAATCTCTGGAGTAACTCCAGGTGTCTCTCCAACAGTCATTATATCATATTTGGTCAATACTCTTCGATTCATCATATGAAGATATTCATGTACCTTTGGTCCATTAAGGTATTGGCTTCCATATCCATATTTACTTCCAGGATTTTTCTCACCATCTGGCAATCCTGGAACTTTAGAAATCATATTAATTACATCCATCCTAAAACCGTCAATACCCTTATTCACCCACCAGTTTATCATCTCAAATATTTCTTCTCTAACCTTTGGATTCTCCCAATTCAAATCCGGTTGCTTTTTCGAAAAAAGATGGAGATAATATTCATCAGTTTTTGAATCATACTCCCAAGCAGAACCACCAAACCATGAACCCCAATTGTTAGGTGGTTGCCCATCGTTACCTTTTCTCCAGATGTAATAATCACGATATGGATTATCCAAAGAAGATTTAGATTCAATAAACCAAGCATGTTCATCTGATGAATGATTTACTACCAAATCCATAACCAATTTCATATCTCTTTTATGTAGTTCAGATATCAGTAAGTCCATATCTTTCAAAGTCCCGAACTCATCCATAATATCTCTATAGTCACTAATATCATACCCATTATCATCATTAGGAGATTTATATACCGGACTCAACCAGACAATATCTATCCCCAAATCTCTTAAGTAATCTAACTTTTCAATAATCCCTTTTAAATCTCCGATACCATCTCCATTTGCATCGTTAAAACTCCTTGGATAGATTTGATAAACAACTTGTTCTTTCCACCATTTTCGCTCCATATTCTTTCTTCCTCCTTTTACAATGTCAACAATCAACATTTAAATTGCTTAGGTTTTTATTTGTATTCAATAGATATATTTTAATGTATTAGTCGATGATTTTTGGCATAGTTAATAGTCACTAACCAGAACTTTAAAAATCAGAATCCAGATCCTGGTTTTGTATTGTGTATATAATTCCCCATTAATAATGATAGGGAGTGATTTCGATATAAATCACTCCCCTAACTTTCATTCAGCAATCCTCTTTAATTTTTCTTCTATAATCGGTAATTTTTGTTGGACAGTTTCCCAAACAATTTCTAAGTCTATACCATCATATTGATGAATAAGAACATCTCTCATTCCCGCCATCGGAGCCCATTCAATTTCAGAATGTTTAACTCTAAAGTCATCTGACAATCTTTTTGTCGCTTCTCCTATGATTTCTAATCTATGAATAACAAGGTCTTGTTTTTCTTGACTTATAAAAAAATCCTGTTTAGATATACCTTTAATATATCTAAATATTAAGTCTATACTATATAAAATGTCCTGTAAACTTTGAATATCCTTATTTCTCATATTAAAAACACCTGATCTCTCAAGACACTCTCTTTAAATCCTTCTCTTTTTGAAAAATTTAAACCGTTATAAGTCACTATATCTACTTTTCTATTAAGCGCCTTTTCTAAATCTATTTTAAGACCCGATAATTCAAATAAATCTTTTTGAGCTAGTTCAACCACTATATCAATATCGCTATCATTCGTAGCATCTCCTCTTGCATAAGAACCAAAGATACCAGCCCTTTTTACATTACGTCTCTTTAAAACATCAATCATACTTTTTTTCACTTCTTCAGGCAAAGTCATCATAACCCTCCTTTACCACAGTTTTGTAAATCACGTCGCATAAGAAATCACTATATTATTATTTCAACAAATAAAAGCCAATTCCTCTTTATATAAAATTCAGTTTCTATAATATGATTCCACTGCAAAAAGGGTAGGTATATCTCTTAAAACTGAGTTCTAAAATTTTAAACTTCCTTTTTTAGTAATACAATACTAATTTTACACTGTGAATCGCTCCCTATGAACTATAATTGCATATATTATAAGTATATATCTGCTAATTTAACCTT
>DAOVRZ010000124.1:0-15602 GCA_030627905.1 Halanaerobiales bacterium | reverse complement strand
TGCCAGAAGGCGTAGAAATGGTTATGCCTGGTGATAACATTGAGATGATTGGTAGCTTGATTACTCCAATAGCTATGGAAGAAGGTTTACGTTTTGCGATCCGTGAGGGTGGCCGTACAGTAGGTGCTGGTGTTGTTACTTTGGTTATTGAGTAAAATAAACCAAAACTCCTGAAATTTAAGCTTTCAGGAGTTTTTTGACTCCTTTAAACAATATGCAAGCACTTTATAAATCTTCATAGAAGATTTAACAAACAGAAAGATAAACCTAACTAAAAACTTATTTCTTCTGAAAATGTTGTTAAAGGAGGTAAGGTGATGGGGGAACATTATTTTACAGAAAATCCTGAGGTTGCCCACGATTATCGGGAGATTGAAGCCGAATTATTAGGAATGAAGTTTTCTTTTAGAACTGATGCAGGTGTTTTTTCTAGAAATCATATTGATCGTGGAACTGAGCTGATGATTCAGGCTATGAAAATTCAAAAAACTGATAAAGTATTAGATATGGGATGCGGTTATGGTTCTTTAGGGATTGTTGCAGCAAAGCTGGCCCCATTTGGTCAATCATATATGGTGGACATTAATCAACGTGCGACTGGGTTAGCAAAAGAAAATGCAAAAGTGAATCAGATTTCAAATGTAAAAGTGATTCATAGTGATGGATTTACTAATATTGATGAAAATGATTTTGATGTAATTTTAATGAATCCGCCGTTTCGAGCTGGAAAAAAAGTTGTTTATTCACTGATTGAAAAAGCTAAAGAACATCTAAATATTAATGGTTCTTTGTACACAGTCTGTATGACCAAGCAAGGGGCAAAATCATTGGCAAAGAAAATGATAGAAATTTTTGGTGAAGTTGATGAAGTGAAAAAAGGAAGTGGATATCGCGTATATTGTGCTGTGAAAAAGTAGCGCGTTTCATGCGGAGACAAATTCGGCAAGTTTTTTAAAATTTTGTTGACATCTTGGACAAAATGTGATAGAGTAAATAAGGTATACTAGGGAGTGTAACTTATAAGTTGACACTGTTTCAGGAGGTGGCACAATGAGAGAAATTATCACACTTGCCTGTACAGAGTGTAAAAGAAGAAATTATTCAACTACAAAGAATAAGAGTAACATCAAAGAAAGATTGGAAATGAAAAAATATTGCAAATTCTGTAGATCACACACTCTGCACAGAGAAACAAAATAATTTGTTGACCAGTGTTTTGGTGAATGAATATTGATTGAGGGATGTGAAAAGAATGGCTTCTAAGGGTTTTTTTGCACGAATCAAAAAGTATTTTCGTGAAGTAAGGGCTGAATTGCGTAAAGTTAACTGGCCGAACTGGAATGAACTGCTTTCATACACTACGGTTGTTTTGGTAACAATACTTGTAATGGCAGTCTTTATTGGATTAGTTGATTTCCTCTTTTCTCAACTCATCGCTCCGCTTATTATTCATTAAAAAAGGGGGGTGCAGGCCCAGCGAATATGTATGGGCTCTTTGTTATGGCTAATGAAAAACAATGGTATGTTGTACATACCTATTCTGGGCATGAAAACAAGGTAAAAGCAAACTTGGAGAGACGTATTGAATCGACAGGTATGCAAGAGATGATTTTCCGGATTCTTGTGCCTACAGAAGAAAAGATTGAGACAAAGCAAGGTAAGAAAAAGGTTGTCAACAAAAAAGTGTTTCCCGGTTATGTAATTGTTGAAATGATTGTGACAGAGCAGACATGGTACATTGTGCGCAATACGCCTGGTGTAACTGGTTTTATTAGTAGTGGTACAAAACCATTGCCTTTATTTGATCATGAAATTAATGATATTTTAAAGGGAATGGGAATAAAGGAAGCTCGTCCAGAGATATTATTCTGTCAAGGACAGTCTGTTAAAGTTACAGAGGGACCATTTGAAGAGTTTGTTGGGATAATTCAAGAAATTTATCCAGAACGAGGCAAAGTTAAAGTTTTGGTTTCCATGTTTGGACGAGAAACACCTTTGGAATTAGACTTCGATCAGATCGAAGAAGTATAGTGGGAGGGTTAGTACAAAGCCTTAATCCGTTTAACCACCCGTTTAACCACATAAAGGAGGTGTAAAGAGAATGGCTAAAAAAGTTACTGGTATGATCAAATTACAGATTCCAGCTGGTAAAGCAAACCCAGCTCCTCCAGTTGGTCCGGCTCTCGGTCAACACGGTGTGAATATTATGGAATTTTGTAAAGCTTTTAATGCTAAAACGGCTCAACAGGTTGGATTAATTATTCCAGTAGTTATTACTGTTTATGCTGACAGGTCTTTCTCTTTTATTACAAAGACCCCACCAGCTGCTGTTTTATTGAAGAAAGCTGTTGGAATTCAGAGTGGCTCAGGTCAACCAAATGTTGAAAAAGTCGCTACAGTTACAAAAGAGCAAATTAAAGAGATCGCTGAGTTAAAAATGCCAGATTTGAATGCTGCTAGTTTGGAAACAGCGATGAGCATGATTGCTGGTACTGCACGTAGTATGGGTATTGTTGTAGAAGAATAGTTTTACATTTGTGGGAGGGTGTGCGTGTAGGCGCTTGAATCCGTTAATACCACGAAGGAGGAAAAAAATGGCTCAAAAAAGAGGTAAGCGTTATAAAGAAGCAGAAAGCCAAATAGATAAACTAAATTTATATGAACCTAAAGAAGCCCTCGAATTGGTGAAAAAGATTGCTAGTGCTAAATTTGATGAATCTGTTGAAGTTGCTGTAAAACTTGGTGTTAATCCTAAACATGCTGATCAACAAGTTCGCGGTGCAGTAGTATTACCTCATGGACTTGGTAAAGATGTAAAAGTTATTGTTTTTGCTCAAGGTGAGAAAGCTAAAGAAGCAGAAGAAGCAGGGGCTGATTTTGTTGGAGCAGAAGACTTAGCTGCAAAAATTCAAAAAGAAAACTGGATGGATTTTGATGTTGCTATTGCTACTCCAGATATGATGAGAGTAGTTGGTCGTTTAGGACGTATTCTTGGACCAAGAGGTTTAATGCCGAATCCAAAGGTTGGTACTGTGACTTTAGATGTTGCTAAGGCAGTTCAGGAAGCAAAAGCTGGTAAGGTAGAATATCGTGTTGATCGGACTTCCATTGTTCATGTTCCACTTGGTAAAGTTTCTTTCCCAATCGAGAATTTGTTTGGAAACTTTAAGACTGTTTTGGAAGCTTTGCTCAAGGCTAAACCTGCAGCTGCTAAAGGTAGATATATGAAGAGTATTGCTGTGTCTTCAACTATGAGTCCTGCAGTAAAGATAGACCCTATGGATATTACAAATATGAACATGAGCGACTAAAAAAAACTTGACGAATTGACTTTGATATGATATACTCCTCTTTGTGGAAAATAAATAGCTAAATTGCTGTAGACAGTAGGTGCTGAAAAGCTTAATTTCCTACCTAGGCTGGATATAGATTCGAGAATTTAAATTTTTCTTGGATTAAAGCCTTCGTAGATCTACGAAGGCTTTATATTTTTATTCAGTTTGTTATATACAGCTTAGCTTTTGATTGGGTCAAGTCTGTAGTGGATTAGAAAACTGTCAAGCTAACAGAGGAGGTGGAAGAATGGCTTGTATTTCAGAAAAGGAATTGATTGTTCAACAGATTACTGAAAAGATAGAAGAGTCCAAGTCTATTGTAATTGCGGACTATTGTGGTCTGAATGTTCAAGAGGTTACCGATTTGAGAAAACAATTAAGAGAAGCTGGTGTTGAGTATAGAGTTCTGAAGAATACTATGACTCGCTTAGCCGCAAAAAAAGCTGGAATTGAAGGATTGGATGAGATTTTAACAGGAGCAAATGCTTTAGCTTTTGGTATGGATGATGCTGTCTCCCCAGCTAAAATTTTAGTTGAATTTGCTAAAAAAAATGATAAACTTGAAGTCAAAGCTGGTGTACTTGATAACAAAGTTATAAGTGTTGAAGATGTAAAGAATCTTGCTGAAATACCACCAAGAGATGTTTTGCTTTCTATGGTTCTTCGAGGCATGCAAGGACCTATCAGTGGACTTGCCAATGTATTACAAGGTACCATTAGAAATTTTGTTTACGTTTTGGATGCTATTAAGGAACAAAAAGCTTAACTACATGTGTGAAAAATTATTTTTATTAAAATTTGAAAAGATCGCAAGGAGGTAATTTTAAATGAATAAAGAGCAAATTATGGAAGCTATTGAAAACATGAGTGTATTAGAATTATCCGAGTTAGTAAAAGCGTTAGAAGAAAAATTTGGTGTTAGTGCTGCCGCTCCAGTAGCTATGGCTGCTATGCCAGGTGCAGGTGCTGCTGCTGTTGTTGAAGAGCAAACTGAATTTGATGTAGTTTTAACTGTTGTTGGTCCTAAGAAGATTAATGTAATCAAAGCTGTTCGCGAAATCACTGGTTTAGGATTAAAAGAAGCTAAAGCTTTAGTTGACGGCGCTCCTAATGCTGTTAAAGAAGCTATTAGCAAAAAAGAAGCTGAAGAAATGAAAGCTAAGCTTGAAGCTGCTGGAGCAACTGTTGAAATGAAGTAATTTTGAAAAAATAAATACTTCTAAGCACTCTGTAGTACTACAGAGTGCTTTCTCATTTAGAATATCTTTAAAATGTTATATTTTACTGAGAGAAGCATAAGATTAATTTTTAAAAAGTTACTATAAAACCTTGACTTCTAGGTACTTCTATGTTAAAATTATAAATTGTGATGGTAGGATATTCTCTTAGAAAATAATTTTATTTTTCTAAGAGAAGTTTTTAAAAAGGTTATACATAAGTAAAGTTATCAAATGTATGCCTTTTTCGTGTATATGGGTTAAAATGGATGGTAATACTAATCATAAGTTTATATGCTGAATGAGGGATAAGTAGACCTTGCTTTATACCTTATTGTTTTTTTTGGAAAAAACACGGGGGTGAGCGATTTAATGAATGCTACAGTAATGCAAGTGCCTAGACCAAGAAGAACGTATGCAAAGATTGACGAGATTATGGAAATTCCATATCTCATCAAAACCCAGAAAGAATCATATGAATGGTTTTTAGAAGAGGGTTTGCAAGAAATGTTTGCAGAAATATCACCAATCCAGGACTTTTCTGATAATCTTGTCCTGGAATTTGTAAGTTATACTCGGGGAGAACCCAAGTATGAGCAGAATGAATGTAAGGATAGAGATGTTACATATGAAGTACCTCTTCGTGTTAAAGTACGCCTGATTAATAAAGAAACAGGTGAAGTAAAAGAGCAAGAGGTTTTCATGGGTAATTTTCCTCTGATGACCGAAAAAGGTACCTTTATCATTAATGGTGCTGAAAGGGTTGTTGTAAATCAACTTGTTCGCTCTTCTGGTGTGTATTTTGGTGAGGAAAGAACTAAAGAGGGTAAATTTTTGTATAATGCCTCGATCATCCCGAATCGAGGAGCCTGGATTGAGTTCGAATATGATAAAAAGGAAATTCTTGCTGTTCGTGTTGACCGAACTCGTAAAACTCCTGCAACTGTTCTATTTAGGGCTTTGGGCTGGAGTTCTGATGCTCAACTGATTGACATTTTAGGGGATCATGAGGTGGTTCATAATACGTTGGAGCGTGATAACACTGAATCGCGAGAAGAGGCTTTGATTGAGCTTTATAAAAAGCTACGTCCTGGTGAACCCCCAACAGTTGATAGTGCACAAAATTTACTTAATTCACTCTTTTTTGATCCTAAACGGTATGACCTCGCTGGTGTTGGAAGGTATAAGCTAAACAAAAAGTTAGGTGAAAATATCTCTTCAAGTCAAAAATGCCTGACTAAAGAGGATATCGTAGCAACTATAAAGTATTTGATAAAATTAACTTATAAAGATCCAGATGTTTGGGTAGATGACATTGACCACTTGGGAAATCGTCGTTTAAAGACAGTTGGTGAGTTATTACAAAATCAATTTAGGATTGGTCTATCCCGAATGGAACGTGTTGTACGAGAACGGATGACTATTCAAGATGTTGATGTCATAACTCCACAGGCTTTGATAAATACTCGTCCTGTGGTAGCTGCTATAAAAGAGTTTTTTGGTAGTAGTCAGTTATCTCAGTTTATGGATCAAACCAATCCAATGGCTGAGCTAACCCATAAGCGTCGTTTAAGTGCTTTAGGTCCTGGAGGTTTGAGTCGTGAACGGGCAGGTTTTGATGTACGTGATGTTCATCACTCTCATTATGGGCGAATTTGTCCAATAGAAACTCCTGAAGGTCCAAACATTGGCTTGATCGGTTCTATGTGTACTTTTGCTAGAACAAATGAATTTGGTTTTATAGAAACTCCTTATAGGAGAGTGGAAAATGGACGGGTTTTGGAAACTCTAGATTTTCTAACTGCAGATGCAGAGGATCATTTTATCGTCGCTCAGGCAAATGAGCCGTTAGATGAAGAGGGTTATTTTGCCAATGAGCGTGTTGTTGTTAGGCACCGTGAGGAGATTACTTTAGCAACTTCAACTAAGGTTAACTATATGGATGTTTCTCCAAGACAGATAGTTGGTATTGCAGCTGCATTAATTCCTTTTTTAGAACACGACGATGCTAACCGTGCTTTGATGGGTGCGAATATGCAGCGTCAGGCAGTACCTTTGATGATTACAGATGCACCATATATAGGAACGGGTATGGAATATCGGGCAGCAAAGGACTCAGGTGCCTGTGTAATTTCAAATAATGCTGGTAGTGTTGTTCGCGTTTCTGCTGATCAAATAAAAATTAAAACAGATGATGGTACTATTGATACCTATGATTTGTTGAAATATGTACGTTCTAATCAGGGCAGCTGTACAAATCAAAAACCCATTGTTCGTAAAGGTCAGAGGGTCGAGAAAAATGTAGTTATCGCAGACGGTCCATCTGTTGAACAAGGGGATTTAGCTTTAGGGCGTAATACGTTGGTAGCGTTTATGACTTGGGAAGGATTTAATTATGAAGATGCTATTTTGATCAGTGAAAAATTAGTAAAAGAAGATGCCTTTACTTCGATTCACATTGAAGAACATGAAAGTGAGGCTCGAGATACAAAACTAGGTCCTGAAGAGATTACTAGGGACATTCCTAATATGAGCGAGGAAGCTTTAAAGGATCTCGATGATCGCGGAATTATTCGGATTGGTGCGGAAGTTAAACCAGGTGATATTCTTGTCGGTAAAGTTACTCCAAAGGGAGAAACGGAACTTTCCGCAGAAGAGCGGCTTCTTAGAGCAATTTTTGGTGAAAAGGCTCGTGAAGTTCGAGATACTTCCTTAAAGGTACCACATGGCGAATCTGGAATCGTTGTGGATGTTAAGGTATTTACTCGTGAAAATGGTGATGAGTTAAAACCTGGAGTTAATGAACTCGTTCGTGTCTATATTGCGAAAAGACGAAAAATCAATGTTGGTGATAAGATGGCTGGTCGCCATGGTAACAAAGGGGTTATATCTCGTATATTACCAGAAGAAGATATGCCATTCCTACCCACAGGTGAACCTATTGAAATTGTACTAAACCCACTGGGTGTACCTTCTCGAATGAATATTGGGCAGGTATTAGAACTTCACTTAGGTATGGCAGCGAAAGCTTTAGGTATTCATATAGAAACACCAGTTTTTAACGGGGCTTCTGAACAGGACGTTTTTGACACTCTAGTAGAGGCAGGATTTGATGCTGATGGCAAAACAGTACTTTATGATGGACGTACAGGAGAACCGTTTGAAAATAGAGTTGCAGTAGGATATATGTATATTCTCAAACTTCACCATTTAGTAGAGGATAAGATTCATGCCCGTTCAACTGGTCCATATTCTTTGGTTACTCAACAACCATTGGGTGGTAAAGCTCAGTTTGGTGGTCAGCGTTTTGGGGAAATGGAAGTTTGGGCCTTAGAGGCTTACGGTGCGGCCTACACATTACAAGAGATGCTAACTGTTAAATCAGATGATGTTGTAGGTCGTGTTAAGACTTATGAAGCGATTGTGAAAGGAGAAAATATCCCAGAACCTGGAATTCCAGAATCGTTTAAAGTCTTGATCAAAGAGATGCAGAGTATAGGTTTAGACGCGCGTGTATTTACTGCTGATGAACAAGAATTTCAAATTATTGATGAAGATGTCGAGATCAATGAAACGACGCAAAAGTTGGGATTGGATGTTGAACTAGATCCTCGACCTAACAGAGCAGATGATGAAGATAATGATTTGAAAGACGAGTATGATTCATTGGATAGTGAGCTAGATAATTCTGAGATCGATTTTGACGATAAAGATATTGAATTAGAAAATATAAAAATCGATCAGCTCGAAGAACCACCATTTACAGATGATGATTTTGAAGATGACGATTTTGAGGATTATTAATTCTGGTGAATGAGGATCATTTAATACCGATCAAATTCCTAGAAGGGGGCGAGACCCTTGTTCAATTTGAAAAATTTTGATAATATGAAAATTGGGTTAGCTTCACCAGAAATGATTCGAAGCTGGTCCAGTGGTGAAGTTAAAAAACCTGAAACAATAAATTATCGAACTTTAAAACCGGAAAAAGAAGGTCTGTTCTGTGAAAAGATTTTTGGTCCGACAAAAGATTGGGAATGTCATTGTGGTAAATATAAGCGAGTTCGTTACAAAGGTGTTGTTTGTGATCGTTGTGGTGTTGAAGTAACACGTTCTAAAGTCCGTCGTGAACGGATGGGACATATAGAATTAGCCGCCCCATGTTCCCATATCTGGTTCTTTAAAGGTATCCCTAGTCGACTTGGTTTGGTTATGGATATGTCTCCTCGAGCTTTAGAGAAAGTAATATATTTTGTATCATATATTATAATTGATCCAGGTGATACTCCGTTAAGTAAACAACAACTTCTTTCTGAAAATGAGTATAGGGAAGCTCGAATCAAATATGGTAAATCTTTTAAAGCTGGAATGGGCGCAGAGGGAATTAAAGATATTTTAAGCGAAATGGATTTAAATAAAATTGTTGAAGAGCTACGTAAAGAGATTCATGATAGCTCTGGTCAACGAAAAAAACGTGCTTTACGTCGTTTGGAAATTTTAGAGGGTTTAAAAAAATCAGGTAATCGTCCTGAATGGATGATTTCAGATGTAGTACCTGTTATTCCACCCGATTTACGTCCTATGGTTCAATTAGATGGTGGCCGTTTTGCAACTTCTGATTTAAATGACTTATATAGACGGGTAATCAATCGAAATAACCGTTTAAAAAGACTATTAGATTTAGGAGCACCTGAGATTATTATTCGCAATGAAAAACGGATGCTACAGGAAGCTGTGGATGCATTGATTGATAATGGACGACGTGGTCGCCCAGTTACTGGTGCTGGAAATAGAGCTCTTAAATCTTTAAGTGATATGCTTAAAGGTAAACAAGGCCGTTTTCGTCAGAACCTTTTAGGTAAACGTGTGGATTATTCGGGACGTTCTGTAATTGTAGTTGGACCTTCTCTTAAGCTACATCAATGTGGACTCCCTAAGAAAATGGCATTAGAACTTTTCAAACCATTTGTGATGAAACGTCTTGTTGATGAAGGTTTAGCACATAATATTAAAAGCGCTAAAAGAATGGTAGAGAAAGTTGAAGGAGATATATGGGGCATTTTAGAAGATGTTATTAAAGAACATCCTGTTATGCTAAACCGTGCTCCTACATTACACCGTCTAGGTATTCAAGCTTTTGAACCTATTTTAGTAGAAGGAAAAGCGATTAAGATTCATCCACTTGTTTGTACTGCTTATAATGCAGACTTTGATGGAGACCAAATGGCTGTACATGTGCCTTTGTCTGTTGAAGCTCAAGCAGAAGCAAGGCTTTTAATGCTCTCAACATATAATTTGCTTTCACCTGCTGATGGTCGAGCAATTGTTGTACCAACTCAGGATATGGTTCTTGGTAGTTATTATTTAACTAAGGCAAAACCAGGAGCAAAAGGTGAAGGAAAAGTTTTTCTTTCAATTGATGAAGCGACTCTGGCATATGAGACAGGAAAAGCAGATTTACATGCCGAGATTAAAGTACGATATAAAGATGGTAAACTTCTTGAAACTACGATTGGTAGATTAATTTTCAATGAAGTATTGCCTGAAGAAATAGGCTATCGAAATTATGTCTTTGATAAAAAAGCTCTTGGAGCATTAGTAAGTGAATCTTATCATCGTTTTGGAAATACGCTTACAGCACATTTGCTAGATAAAGTAAAGGCTCTTGGGTTTAAGTATTCTACGAAATCTGGTATTACAATTGCAGTATCTGATGTTAATGTTCCAGAAAAGAAAAAAGTTATTGTAGCGGGGGCAGAAGGTAAAATTGTTCAAATTGAGCAACATTATCGTAGAGGAGCGATTACCGAACGTGAACGTTATCAGAAAGTAATCAGCATCTGGACTCAAGCTAAAGAAGATATCACCCAAGCTTTATTAGATAGTATGGATCCATTTAATTCATTATTTATTATGTCTAACTCTGGAGCACGGGGTAATATTTCTCAGATAACACAGTTAGCTGGTATGAGAGGGTTGATGGCTAATCCATCTGGTCGTATCATTGACTTGCCGATTAAAGCTAACTTCCGTGAAGGTTTAGATGTTTTGGAGTACTTTATTTCTACTCACGGAGCTCGTAAAGGTCTTGCCGATACTGCTTTACGAACAGCAGACTCTGGTTATTTAACCAGACGTTTGGTGGATGTATCACAAGATGTGATTGTTCGAGCGCATGATTGTGGTACCTTAGAAGGAATTGGTGTTGAAGCTATTCGGGAAGGTACTGAAGAGATTGAACCATTGGTCGAGAGATGTATAGGTCGTTTTCCGGTAGAAGATATTGTACATCCTGAATCAGGTGAAGTTATTATTCCTAGAAATGTTGAAATTGATGAACATAATATGGAATTAGTTACTGCAGCAGGGATAAAGAAAGTTAAGATTCGTTCTACATTAACATGTAGTTCACGTATTGGTGTATGTCGACTCTGTTACGGTAGAAATCTTGCTAATGGTCAACTTGTAGATATCGGTGAAGCAGTAGGAATTATTGCGGCCCAATCTATTGGTGAGCCAGGTACTCAATTGACCATGCGTACCTTCCATACTGGTGGTGTTGCTGGTGATGATATTACGCAAGGCTTACCGAGGATTGAAGAACTTTTTGAAGCTAGAACACCAAAAGGTCAGGCAATTATGGCTGATATTAGCGGTACCATTCGTATTATTCAGAAGAAAAATTCTCGCAAAATTATTATCGAAAATGAAGAAGGTAAGAAAAAGACCTATCCTGTACCGTTTGCTTCTCAGTTAAGGGTAAAAGATTTTGATTGTGTTGAGCTAGGTGACAGTTTAACTGAAGGTTCTATTGATCCTGATATTTTACTTAAAATTCGTGGTGCACGTGCAGTTCAACAATATATATTGCAAGAAGTACAGCGTGTTTATCGTTCACAAGGTGTTGAAATTAATGATAAGCATATCGAGACAATCGTGCGACAGATGATGAGAAAGGTTCGAGTTCAACATGCTGGAGATACAGAACTATTACCAGGAAGCTTAGTAGATAAATTAAAATTACTCGATGTTAACAAGGCGGTAATGGAACAAAATGGTGAACCAGCCGAAGCAGAGCCAGAACTTTTGGGTATTACAAAAGCATCTTTGGCAACAGATAGTTTCCTATCAGCTGCATCTTTCCAGGAAACAACTCGTGTTTTGACAGATGCATCATTAAAAGGGAAAGTAGATCCTTTACTTGGCTTAAAGGAAAATGTCTGTATTGGTCAATTAATCCCTGCTGGTACTGGACTTAAAAGATATCGAGATATTGAGCTTGAAATTCATGATCTTGAAACTCAAGAGATTAAGACGGATGAATTTCAGGATTTAGATGGAAACGTTTCTACCAATTTGATTTCCAATAAAGGATAAAAAAATAGTAGAAAGTTGTTGACATCAATATCGGAAAATGTTAAAATACTAAAGTGTGTGTTAGTGATATTCCTAACAACCTTTTCTTTGCGAAGAGAGGAGGCTGCTGCTGATGTTAACCCCGTCAAAGGTGAAAGAGCATAAAGTGATTGGAAAGAAACAAACACTGAAAGCTCTTAAAGGGGAGAAAGTTGAGTTATTACTAATAGCTAAAGACGCTGAAGGAAAAGTGATTCGTCCTCTGGTTGAATTAGCAAAAGAGTATAATGTTCCGATTAATTATGTCGATACTATGGTCGAATTAGGTGAAGCTGCCGGCATTGAAGTTGGGGCAGCAACTGTAGCCATTTTAAAACAGACGTAAATGAATTTGTGAATTTAGATTTTTTGAAAAACCTTAACCCCTCTTGCTCTAGTGGGTGGGAGGGGCTTTTAATGTTTTTTTGTAGTTATTGCTACTCAGAGAAGTTAACTTCTGGAAGGAGGTGGAAAGATATGCCAACTATTAATCAATTAGTTCGTAAGGGTCGCAAAGTAGTTACAAAGAAAGGAACAGCACCTGCTTTGCAAAGTTCGCCTCAAAAAAGAGGTGTTTGTACTAGAGTTTACACATCCACACCAAAGAAACCTAACTCTGCATTAAGAAAGATTGCCCGTGTACGTCTGACTAATGGAATTGAGGTTACAGCTTATATTCCAGGGATTGGTCACAATTTACAAGAGCATAGTGTGGTTTTGGTTCGAGGAGGTCGTGTTAAGGACTTACCTGGTGTTCGTTACCACATTGTTCGTGGTACTCTGGATTGTTCAGGAGTTAGTGAACGTAAGCAAAGTCGTTCCAAATATGGTGCAAAGAGACCGAAGAAATAATTTAACTAAACTAAGTATATACTGTGTGTAAAGGGGGGGAAACTATGTCTCGTAAAGGTAGAGCGCCCAAAAGAGAAATTCTTTCTGATCCAATTTATGGAAGTTTAATGGTAACAAGAACCATTAACAAGATTATGTGGGATGGAAAGAAAAGTATTGCTGAAAAGATTTTTTATGCTGCAATGGATCGTATTAGTGAAAAAACGGGTGAGAATCCAGTAGATGTTTTTGACGCAGCATTGAATAATATTATGCCTGTTTTGGAAGTTAGATCTCGTCGTGTAGGTGGTTCTAACTATCAAGTGCCTGTTGAAGTACGTGCTGAGCGTCGTTCAACTTTAGGTATAAGATGGTTAGTGAATGCATCTAGAAGCCGTGGTGAGCGGACTATGGCTGAACGTTTATCTAATGAAATCATGGATGCAGCTAATAATGAAGGTGCTGCTGTTAGAAAAAAAGAGGATGTTCATCGGATGGCTGAAGCTAATAAGGCTTTCGCACACTACCGTTGGTAATGCCATTATCGTTTGATAAAGAATTATTTTTTTGAATCAGATTTGTCTGATGTATATTTAAGGAGGTAAAAATAGTGGCCCGTAAATTTGCTTTAGATAACACCCGTAATATTGGTATTATGGCTCATATTGATGCGGGTAAGACAACAACAACTGAGCGTATATTATACTACACTGGAAGAGTTCACAAAATTGGTGAAGTACACGACGGTGCAGCTACCATGGACTGGATGGAACAAGAACAAGAACGCGGTATTACCATTACGTCTGCGGCCACTACTTGTGAATGGAAGAATCATAGAATTAATATTATAGACACGCCAGGACACGTGGACTTCACCGTTGAAGTAGAAAGATCTTTACGTGTTTTGGATGGTGCAGTTGCAGTCTTCTGTTCAGTGGGTGGAGTTGAGCCTCAATCTGAAACGGTATGGCGTCAAGCTGATAAATATCGCGTTCCGCGTCTTGCTTTCATTAATAAAATGGATCGTATCGGTGCAGATTTTCAAAATGGTGTCGAAATGATTCGAGAACGCTTAGGTGCAAATGCGATACCTATCCAGTTACCTATTGGTGCAGAAGATAATTTCCACGGGATTGTTGATCTTGTTGAGATGGAAGCTTTAATCTATCATGAAGAAGATTTAGGAACAATAATTGATCGAACTTCGATTCCTGCTGATATTTTAGATAAAGCGGAAGAAGCTCGGGAACTGTTGATTGCCGCTCTAGGTGAAACAGATGATGAAATCATGATGTTATATTTAGAGGGTGAAGAAATTCCTATAGATATGATTAAACGATCCTTAAGAAAAGCAGCTATGGATGTAAATATTATTCCAGTTTGCTGTGGTTCTGCTTTTAAAAATAAAGGAGTTCAAGCATTGTTAGATGCAGTGATTGCATATTTACCATCTCCTTTAGATGTACCAGCAGTTTCAGGAATTAACCCAGATACTGGAGAGGAAGAGATTCGACCAGCACAAGATGACGCTCCTTTTTCTGCATTAGCTTTTAAGATAATGACTGACCCTTATGTGGGTAAATTAGCTTTTTTTAGAGTTTATTCTGGTACTTTAGCTTCTGGTTCTTATGTTCATAACACTACTAAAGATGTAAAAGAGAGAATTGGTAGGATTTTGCAGATGCATGCTAACCATCGTGAAGAAATTGATGCAGTTTATGCTGGTGATTTGGCAGCTGCTGTTGGATTAAAAAAGACTACCACTGGTGATACTCTTTCTACTAAAGAGAATCCAATTGTTCTTGAATCTATAGAATTCCCAGATCCAGTTATCCATGTTGCAATTGAGCCAAAAACCAAAGCTGATCAGGATAAATTATCTGTTTCTCTTCAAAAATTAACTGAAGAAGATCCTACCTTTAAAGCATATGTTGATCATGAAACTGGCCAAACAATCATTAGTGGTATGGGTGAACTTCATTTAGAGATTATTATTGATCGTCTTTTAAGAGAGTTTAAAGTTGAAGCCAATATTGGTAAGCCACAGGTTGCATATCGTGAAACCATTAAAAGTTCCGTTACTAATGTAGAAGGAAAATTTGTTCGTCAATCTGGTGGTCGCGGACAATTTGGTCATGTTTTTATTGATATGGAACCATTGGAGCCAGGTTCTGGTTTTGAGTTTGTGAGTGCTGTTGTTGGTGGATCAGTTCCGAGAGAATATATTGCACCCGTTGAAGCAGGTATTAAAGAAGCTATGGAAAATGGTATCCTAGCGGGATATCCTATAGTGGATGTCAAAGTTACCTTGCGAGACGGTTCTTATCACGAAGTAGACTCTTCAGAAATAGCTTTCAAAGTTGCTAGTTCTATGGCGTTTAAAGAGGCTGCTAGAAGAGCAAAACCTGTTATTTTAGAGCCTGTTATGAAAGTTGAAGTTGTAGTGCCTGAAGAGTTTATGGGTGATGTAATAGGTGATTTGAATTCACGACGTGGGCGAATCGAAGGTATGGAAGCTAGAGCGTCTGCTCAAGTAGTTAGAGGATTTGTTCCTTTATCTAGCATGTTTGGTTATGCAACTGATCTTCGTTCGAAAACACAAGGTCGTGCAACCTACGTAATGCAGTTCTCTCACTATGAGGATGTTCCACAAAATATCGCTAAAGATATTATTGAAGGTTAAAAGGAGGATGACTTAGAATGGCAAAAGTTAAGTTTGAAAGAAATAAACCCCATGTTAATGTTGGTACAATCGGTCACGTTGACCATGGTAAAACTACTTTGACTGCTGCAATTACACATGTATTAGCTCAAAACGGTAATG
>DAOVRZ010000022.1:0-60361 GCA_030627905.1 Halanaerobiales bacterium | reverse complement strand
TATGGTATACTGTATAAGATAACTCTCCACTGATGACGTATCTCCTTTGTAGATTTAAGCACTCTTAAAGGATATCACAAAATCAGCTTGGAGTGTTATCTTTTTTTTATAAAAGTATTTGGAGAACTCTTGACTGTCCAGACTAAGATATCTGGTGAAAAATTCTCAGAACTCCTCTAAATTGGGGAGTTTTTTTCGCATCTTATAGTCTGAAGAATGCTTTAGTAGAGTTAGAACTAATAAGGAAAAACAGGATATTTAAAAGTTTTTGTAGAATAAATATATAAGTGATTGTAAATATTTTTGGAGAGGTCATAATGAAAAAAAAAATCTATTTCATTGTCGTCATATGTTTTGTAATTTTATTTTTATATAGTATAACAATTCAAGAGAATAATTCTCTAGGGAGAGTAGAAAATTACAGGATTTATTATCGAAATATTGATAAAGGTATTTTAAGTGATATGCAAAATCTTGATTTAGTAATTGTTGAAGCGTTATATTTTACACTCCAAGATGTAGAAAAGGTAAAAGAAAAAAATGGAACAATATTATTAGGATATCTATCAGTTATGGAATTTGGTAATTGGGATTATGAGATTGCAGATCAACTTAATCCTTCTGATTATTTGTATGTTGATGGAGAAAAAGTTTATAACAAAAAATATAACAATTACGTTGCTGATATTAGTCAGGAACATTATCAAGAAATATTGTTAGATACATTGGAAAAAAGGATTTTATCTAAAGGAATGGATGGAGTTTTTTTTGATACCATTGATTGGATAGATTATTATAAGAATAATGAAGATGTATATAAAAAATTAATGGTAGGTTATGAAGAATTACTTATTAAAATCACTAATCGATTTCCAGATTTATATATTATCCAGAATAGAGGGTTTAATACTCTTTATGAGTTAAGAGGTACTTATGTTGATGGAGTAGTATGGGAAAATTTCGATTCATCGACAATTGACACTAAGAAAAGTGTACAGGATATACTTTTTAAATTAAAAAGATTAAAGAAGAAAAAGGGAATAGCAATCTTCACAATATCATTTAAAAACGAAATCGCGAATAAAACATATACTCATAAAAACAAGTGGAAACATTTACAGACTGAAGAGTCGAAACGCTATGTAGAATGGTGATAATCCGTAATAACTCAACTTTGAAAAGAGAAGTGAAGGAGTAAATTTAGATGAAAAAAAGATATATGATTTTATTGATAATTTTTGTATTTTTCCTAACTTCATGCACTAATGAAAAATCAACTCAAAAAGAGCTAATTGAAGATGAAAATATCTATCAGAATGATGTGGTTAATAGTTTAAAAAAAATTTATATCATTATATTACCTGCTGAGGATCAAGCACCTAAATATTCATATACTTTTGCTCAATTAAATGAAGATATTGATAGTACTGATGATACTGAGGTGGAAGTACGAGTTATTTTTCAAGAAGGAAATGACACAGGGCCAAAAGTAGGATATTTCGGATATGGATTAACTGACGCAAATAGTGTTATGAAATTAAGGGGTCAATCTGCAAGACGTGCAGAGCAAAAATCCTATAAGATCAAATTAAACAAAGCAGGTGGGCTTTGGGATGGATATAAGATTATTAATCTTAATAAACATCCTTATGATTCTCTTAGAATCCGGAATAAATTAAGTTTTGATTATCTTAAATCTGTTTCGGATATAACTAGCTTGCGAACTCAATTTGTTCATCTATATATCAAAGATTTAAGCGAGGGTGATTATACTCAAGAATATAAGGATTTTGGGTTGTTCACTCAAGTAGAAAATGTAGATACTGATTTCTTAAAAAATCATGGTTTAGATCCAAAAGGATCGTTATATAAAGTTGAGAACTTTGAGTTTTATAGATATCCAGAAAATATAAAAATTACAAGTGACGTTGATTATCAAAAGAAGAGTTTTGAAGAGAAATTAGAGATAAAAGCTAACGATGATCATACAAATTTAATACGAATGTTAAACGATGTGAATAATGAATTTATATCTATTAATGATATAATTGAAAAATATTTCGAAAAAGATAATTATATAACTTGGATGGCTGTAAATATTTTGTTTGATAACATTGATACTAGTAGTAGGAATTATTTCTTATATAATCCAAGTGATAATAATACATGGTATTTTCTTCCTTGGGATTATGATAAAGGTTGGGGAGCTTATAATTTTGCAAGAGGATTATGGCAAGAAGGAGTATCAAATTATTGGGGAGTAGTTTTGCATCGAAGGTTTTTGAAGAATGAAGAAAATTTAAAAGAGTTAACTCAAAAAATTGAGTCGTTATCGAAGCTTTTTAACGAAGAAAATACGAAAATTTTGGTGGATGCTTATAAACCAATTGCTACTGAGTTTTTAAGTAGAGAGCCTGATAATCAAAATAATACGATAGATTTAGAAGATGTTTATACAGAAATTGAAAGTCTACCAAAATTAATCGAGGAAAATAAGAAGAAATATTATCAAAGTATAGAAAGACCTATGCCTGTATTTATGGCTAGTCCTACAAAATTAGGTGACAATTATATTTTTCAATGGAGTGATTCTTATGATTTGCAGGGTGATTTTGTTGAGTATAGCATAGATATTAGTAGAACTCCGAGTTTTGAAATCATTCTTTATCATGAAGATAGAATAAGAGATGTTGAGCATATTGTTACAAATTTACCTTTAGGAAAATATTATTGGAGATTGACAATAAAAGATTCCAAAGGTAATATTCAAATACCTTTTGATATTTACATTGATAAAGATATGAGATATCATTTTGGTGTTCAAGAGTTTTTTGTATTCTAGCAAAATAATATAGAGATGTTAGTGTGGTGATATATGTAAATGTTGAAGCAAGAAAGAAAGACCAATTTACGCCATGAGTATAAATACCTTATTCACCATGGTGCGTATCTACAGTTGAGAGAAATACTAAAAAAAGTTATGAAGATAGATTCTAATGCTTTAAATAATGAAGGATATCATGTCAGAAGCCTATATTTTGATGATATATATGATACCGCATTAAAAGAAAAAGCTTTAGGACATGCAAATCGTAGAAAATTTCGTATTCGTATCTATAATTATTCCAATCAAATAATTAAACTAGAAGAAAAGGTAAAGCATTATGATTTTATTCAGAAAAATTCTTGTAATATTGCAAGAGTAGAATATGATCAAATTTTTGATGGTGATGTAGCTTTTCTTTATAAAAAAAGTACTAATGACAGTAGTGATAATAGAGTAAAGGAAAATTATTATTTAGAAATTAGAAATAAGGGATTACAGCCGAAAGTTATTGTTGATTATTATAGAGAAGCATATATTCTTCCATATAATCAAATCCGTATTACCTTTGATAAAAATTTATCTTTAGCAAAACCTCAAAAAAATATTTTTAACCGTAATTTGCACAGTTATAATGTTGGTGAAGAATATGCAATTATATTAGAAGTAAAATATAATAATTTTTTACCAGGATTTTTAAGGAAAATACTAGAGATGTATTGCTCTAATCGAATGGCTGTATCAAAATATGTATTATGCAGAGAATATTTAGTTAGATAAAGAAGGAGAGGAATAATATGGGTGATATATTATCTTTCGGAGATATTATCAAAAAAAGTTTTTTGAAATCTGATTTTTTTGGAACAGTTAATTTTTCGGATATATTAATTGGATTAATAATTACATTTATTATCTCAATGTATATTTTTTATATCTATAAAAAAACTTTTAGTGGAGTGATCTATAATCATAATTTCAATGTTGCTTTAGTAATGATGTCATTGATCACTTCAGTAATTATTATGTCTATTAGTTCTAATTTAGTCTTATCATTAGGGATGGTTGGAGCGTTGAGTATTGTTAGATTTAGAACAGCGATAAAAGATCCGATGGATATTATATTTATGTTTTGGGCTATAGCTCTTGGATTGACTACTGGAGCAAGATTATATATGATTGCCATTGTAGGTTCAATATTTATAGGAATTATTGCGATTTTATTGATGCGTTATAAAAATAGTAACAATATTTTTATGTTGATTGTTCATTATGAAGAAGAAGCCCAAGCCAATCTTTTTATAAGATTGGCTGAATTAGATTATAAGATAAAATCTAAAACTGTCAGTAGAGGGTTAACCGAATTAACTCTGGAACTAAAAATTATCGGGTCAAATACAATTTTTGTAGATGAAATTGCAGAAATTGAAGGTATTCAAAATACATCTTTGATTAGCTATAATGGAAATTTTATGGGATAAGAGGTTGATAGAATGGACAAAAAAAAGATAATTTTATGTGTGGCTGAAACTATTATTGTAAATATAATTATCTATTATTTCTTCTTTAAAATTCAACCTAATCAGGATGTGTATTTACAATTAAATCCTCATCCTTTGTTTTTATTATGTATAGTTATGGGATTGAGATATGGGAACTATTTAGGATTGATTAGTGCAGTTATCTCTTCTGCATTCTATATAAAAGTTTTTCTTGAGATATATGATGATTTAATATTATTACTGAGCTATTTAACACATTATAAATATATTTTATTATTTTTTTGGGCTGCTATGATTTTTGGCGTTTTTAAGGATAATCATAAGACAAATATGGAAAAGATCTCTGAAGAAAACCAGTTAATCAAAGATAATTATAATCAGTTAAGTAAAACTTATAAGTTAACTCGAAAAATACAAGAAGAGCTTAAGAAACAGATTATTAATTCAGAAGAAAGTATTCTTTATTTATATGAGATTGCAACGAGATTAGAGACTCTTGAGTCAGAGGAAATATATACAGAGACCATCGGTATTTTATCGAAATTTTTGAGAGCTGATACAGTTTCTGTATATAGTTATAATGAAGCAAGTGGATATCTTCGACTGAAGATTAGAATGGGAGATATTAATACAGGGAATAGATCTATGTTAGTGGAAGAATCTTATGGATTTAGTAAAGTAGTATTAGAAAAACAAGTTGTTAGATGGTCAGATGTTAAAGATGATGATTTCCCATTAATGTCAGCCCCAATAATTCAAACTGGAAAAGTTTTAGCTATTGTTAGCATTGAACATATGGATTTTGATAAATTGTCAGAATATGCATTTCAATTATTTAAGCTGATTATTGAATGGGTTAACAAGGCAATAGAACAGGCGATTTATGTAGATGGATTGAGAGAATCGAAATATATTGCTGGAATGAAATTAATGTACTATGAATCATTTAAAGAACGATTGAAGGAAGAAGAAAGAAGAAAGAAAGATTTCGGAATGGATTTCGGTCTTCTAAAGTTTAAAATTAATAATATAAATTTAGAGGTTATTAATGAGCGAATGCAGAGATTTCTTCGAACTGTAGATGTAGTTAGTTATGATTTAGATCAGAAAATATTATATGTTCTTTTGCCAGCAACGCCTGCGGAGAAGCTTGATATAATTGAGGAAAGAATATTAAACAGTTTAGACAGTGAACTCGTCCAGCTAAAGCTGAACATCGGGGCTTCAGTAGGGGATTCTACCCCCACTGAAGATTAAAAACAATTTCCCCCACTTATAGAAGTGAGGGTCTTAACTCAAAAGATAAAATTAAAAAAGTTAATGAAAATAAAGAAATGGTGAATGTGTAATGGAATATTTAGTTATTGGTTTGATTTTTCTATTGGGATTATTAGATGTAGGTATTTTTCTTTTTTTATTTAATAATCCCCATTATGGAAAAGAAGTTTTAGTAGTTCATATAGTAATATATTTAATCATTAAATTTTTTGCTGATAAATATTTGGACGACTATGACGGAGTGCCTACTTATTTAGCACTTTTTTTACCTGGCTTAGGGGAGATGGTTGTTTCAATTTTATATTTTAGTATACATTATTTCTTGAGGGATAGTATAGTTTTAAATGATTATGAACGATATATTAAATATCAACGATTTTTAGATTATAATGATAAGATAGATTTTGAAAAAGAGCTTCAAACTATAAGCTTCTTGGATCAGATGAATTTATTAGATGGAGATAGTAAAAAACAATTAATTATTGATTCTAGTTTAAATCAGTATGTAGGAAAGATTAAACTTTTACAAAAGGGTTTAATGGATTGGGATGGTGAAGTAAAACACTATTCTGCTGTTTCTATAAATATGATAGAAAATGAATTCTCTCATTTAATTACTCAACTTAGAGAAGATTTTAACTTGAATAAAAACTTATCGACATTACAAAAGCTCAGACAAGTTTATAAAAATTATATAGAATCAGGTTTAATATCAGGAGAGGTATTGCAAATATTTAATAGTGAATACATTGATATCTTAAATAAATTACGTGGATTAAAGAAGGAAACTCCAGAAATTTTAGAAGAACTGATAGTGGCATATATACGTGGTGGCAATTTTGAACGTTCAGAAGAGATTAATAGAATATTATTAAATATTTTTCCAGAAAGATTTGAAGGGATTCTATATCAACTGCAAATTGCTTATGAAAAAAAAGACTTTACAGAATTAAATCGTGTGCTTTTGGATTTGAAAAAAAGAGAGATTGAAATTCCTAAAAAGTATCAAACTATATTAGCATATTGGATAGGAAAAGAGGAGATAGCATGATTTGCATAATCGCAGAAGGTTCTTATCCATATATTACTGGTGGTGTATCTAGCTGGATTCATCAATTGATAAGTGAACTACCTGATATGAATTTTAAAGTTTTATCTTTAATGCCTTCAAATAAAGAAAAGTTAGAATGTCACTATGATATTCCAGATAATTTAAAAGAAATAAGGACGGTTTATTTGGACGACTATCTGACATTAAAACATCGATATTTTAAAAAAAGAGTATATTTAAATAGAAAAGAAAGAGAATGTCTATCTAAATTTATATCAATGGATTCTAGTGTTAATTGGAAAGAAACAATTAAGCTGATAACAAATAAAAAAAAGCTAGGAAGTGTTATTGATTTTTTACAAAGCGAAGTATATTGGAATATATTAAAAAAATTTTACCAAGAAAAGTATAGTGATGTGAGCTTTAATACTTTTTTTTGGACAATACGAACTATGCTATTACCATTTTTACATTTATTTCATTATGAAGTAGTTGAAGCGGATATTTATCATGCAGTATCTACTGGATATGCTGGTATTCTTAGTGTTTATTTTCATGAGATGAACCAAAAGCCTTTAATATTGACAGAGCATGGAATTTATGCTCGAGAACGAGAAGAAGAGATTATTAAAGCAAAATGGGTAAACGGAATTTATAAGAGATTATGGATTGATTTTTTTTATTTTCTTTCTACAGCGGCTTATAAAGAAGCGGATACAATTATTGCTTTATTTGAACGAAATCGAAATATACAACTTGAACTTGGTGTGCCAAGAGATCGTACTCGTGTTATTTCTAACGGAGTTGACTTAAAAAGGTATACCGTTGAAAAAGAAGTTCATGTAGGTTATAACATTGGAGCTATTTTGAGAATAGTACCGATTAAGGATGTTATGACTTTAATCCGTGCATTTAAAATTATTAAAGAAACAGTTGATTCTGTAAAACTTTATTTAATAGGTCCAACAGATGAGGATCCAGAGTACTTTCAACAGTGCAAAGGTTTAGTTAAAATATTACAGTTAGAGGAAAATATAATATTTACAGGTAGAGCTGATGTAAAAGAATACTTTAAAAAAATAGATGTACTGGTATTGACATCAATATCAGAAGCACAACCACTAGTTATCTTAGAAGGAATGGCTTCTGGAATTCCAGTGGTTTCTACAGATGTGGGTTCATGTAAAGAATTATTAGAAAAAGATGAGAATGAAGATGTATGTGGAATAGTCACTAATTTAGTATCACCCAACGAGACTGCTGCTCAGATATTAAGGTTATTAAAAAATCCAGATTTACGAAATATAATGGGACAAAATGGACGGAAAAGAGTAGAAAGAGCATATAGTAAAGAATTATTTATTGAGAATTACAGAAAAATATACGAAAGAATTAGGTGAGCCTATGGCTGGAATTGGATTTACACTAAAAAAGATGTTTCAGGATGAAACTTATTTAAATCGTAGTAAAGCATATTTATATTCTGCTTTGGTAGCGGCAGGGCCATGGATTGCTGCTGTAGTTACTGTAAATATACTTATGTTTTTTATGAATTTCATTGATGGTGTTTTTCCAGAAAAAGAGCTGTTTTTAGGAACTATTGTATATAGTTTTGTGTTTTCTCAAATTATCACTGCACCCTGGCAATTACTTATTACTAGATATATTTCGGATAAACTCTATAGTGAGGATTATGAATCTATCCGTCCTTCGTTTGTTGGATTAAATAAAATTGTATTTATTATTGGATTTATTGCTTCTGTACTTTTTTATTGGAATCGTCCTCTTCCAATTTATTATAAAGTGATAGCAATTTATCTATTTATAATTATTTCTATGATCTGGATTGTAATGGTTTATCTGAGTGCTGTGAAAAATTATGAATTAATTGCTAAAGCCTATATTTATGGTGGCCTTTTATCAATTGGATTGTCGATTCTATTTATATATAAGCCAGTACAGTTGCCTTCATTAACCTTTTCTACTACTTTTTTATTTACCTATTTGATCGGACTAAGTTTGACGTTTATTATGCTTATTTACAACTTTTTATCAACTTTTTATTTTGGGAATCATTTAGAATATGATTTTATAAGATATTTAAATAGACTACCCAGTCTGTTTTTTATTGGATTATTTTATACATTAGGTCTTTGGGTAGATGATATTTTAATGTGGTTTAGTATTGCAGGGATAGAGGTATATAGCACTTATCAATATGCTCCAGTTTATGATAATGCAGTATTTTTAGCATATCTAACTATCATACCTTCGATGGTATTATTTTTGGTATCTGTAGAAACGGAATTTTATGATACTTATAAAAAATATTATGGATTAGTTAATAAAACAGGAACCTATCGTGAAATTGATACTGCTAAAGATGAGATGAAAAAAACAATTTATAGTAAACTTTTTTACACTTTTCAAGTTCAAGCTTTGATTTCAGTAACTTTGGTATTATTATCACGACCAATTTTTAAGTTTTTAAATTTTAGTATTCTGGTTCGGAATATTTTCAGAGTTTGTGTTTTTGGATCACTATTCAACATATTTATTCTTTTGATTATATTGGTTTTATTGTACTTTGAGTCTAGAAAACGAGCTTTGGTTATTTCTTTTATTTTTTTAATATCTAATCTCGTATTAACTGCTCATTTTGCTGATAAAGGATTAGAGTACTATGGATATGGTTTTACTCTGGGATCTTTTATTACATTATTGGTAGCAATATTTTTTCTAAATGTATTCATGGGTAGAGTAAATTTTGCAACTTTTGCTTTACAACCTCTTTTTCCGAAAAAAGAGAAAGGTATTTTTGTGGAAATCTCTAATATATTGAATAGATATAAACAACATCAATATGAGGAGGAGGGAAGTTTTGTGAGGATAAGCAGAAAGAGAAAGAAAAAGAAAAAGAAATTATATGTGAATATTGGTATAACTATGGTGTTGATTCTTATATATATTGGGGCAAAATTTATGACACCATCCAGTCAGGTAACATCTTCTGAGATATTGAATGATGGAATCGTAGGAACTGAAACTGCAGATCCAACTGAACTTAAACATATAATAATAGATTCAGATTCATTATCTTCAGAAATTGATCTTGATGCATCATTAGCAAAAAAAGATGGGGTTACAACCTTAGTTGAAATAGTTGTGGTAAAATCACCAACAGAAACAGAAACAGAAACAGAAACAGAAACAGAACCAGATATTGAACCAGAAAAAGTTTTGGAAAAAAATATAGAGTTGCCTGTAAACGAGGAAGAAACGAAGATTGCAACTGTGGATACAAGTGTTGAAGAGGAAATTAAATATGATAGATATACTTTTCAACCAGGAGATACATTATATTCATTGAGTATGAAGTTTTATGGTGGAGAAGAGATGATAGATGAAATAATACAAATCAATGGAATTAAAGATATTTATTCTATTCCAGATGGAACAGTATTGAAACTTCCTATTATACCTAAAAAATATCGTTTAAAGGAGGGAGAAACACTTTATGCGGTGAGTATGAAGTTTTATGGTCAAGAGGAGATGATAGAAGAAATTATGGAGTTAAATGGTATTGAAGATATTTATTCAATTCCTGCTGGGATAGTATTGAAACTTCCTTAACATAATTTTCGAGTATGGTGCAAGTTCGCGTTTAAAGGAATATTTCATGTCTATGTCGAATGACAATGTGTGTTACTTCAAAAATATCAGAAATTGTTCAGGGGGGTAATTATGAGTTTAACTAACGAAAAATTGCTAAAGAAACAAAGAAAGTATTACTTAGAAGATTTGGATGTCACAAAATGGGAAGTTGTAGAAAAAGAATGGCAGATATTATTAGAAGAACCTATTAGTTCAGCTAATGATCTTGAAGTATTACTTGAGAAATATAGTGAGCTTAACAGTATATTAATGGATGAAATGTCTTGGCGTTATATTAAGATGACTCTTCATGCTGATCAAGATGAATATTCTAAGTCATTTAATGATTTTTATGCTAAGATTACTTGTAATTCAGAAACTTACGATTCTAAAGTTAAAAAGAAGTATTATGAAAATGAGTTTAGAAAGGAACTTTCTGAGGAACGGTATGGTCATTTAGATAAAATTATCTCAAATGATATTGAACTATTCAGAGAAGAAAACGTACCTTTAAAAGTAAAAGAGCAGGAAACATTCACTAAATACAATACTATTACTTCAAGCATGACCGTAAACTATAAAGGAGAAGAAAAAACTTTACAACAACTTTCGGTTTATTTAAAAGATAAGGATCGTAGTGTTCGAGAAGAAGTTTGGCATCTGGTTATGGATCGACTAGCACAAGATGCAGATGAGTTAAATAAAGTTTTTGATGAACTGAAAGAAATTCGGATTGAGATTGCTAAAAACGCTGGTTTTGATAATTATCGCGATTATATGCATAAAGAAAAAGGTCGTTTTTCATATACTCCTGATGATTTGTATCGTTTCCATGATGTAGTTGAAAAATTTGTTGTTCCGTTTATGAAAGAGTTGAATGAAGAACGGAAAGAAAAATTAGAGCTAGATGTTTTAAGACCATGGGATATAAATGTAGATTATGATGGAGAGGTCTTGAAACCATTTAACAACGTAGATGAGTTTGTTGACAAAGCGATCAATGTATTATCCAACGTTAAACCTGAATTCGGAATCAAGTTAAATAAGATGAAAAACTCAGATTTTCTTGATTTAGAGAATAGAAAAGGAAAAGCTCCAGGAGGATATTGTGCAAGTATTGAAGAATATGGTTCTTCTTTTATCTTCATGAATGCAGTGGGTTTACATAGTGATGTAACAACTCTTGTACATGAAGCAGGTCATGCAATGCACTCTTTTGAGAAAGTTGATGAACCTATCTTCCAATATAAGCATACTCCTGAAGAAGCAAGTGAGCTTGCTTCAATGTCAATGGAATTTATGACTATGGATTACTGGGGAGAGTATTATGCAGATCCAAAAGATTTAAAGAAAGCAAAAAGAGACCAATTGATTGGAACTTTGAAATTCTTGCCATGGTGTATGGTTGTTGATGCATTCCAGCATTGGATTTATACAAATCCAGATCATACCCCTGAAGAGAGATTAGAGTATTTTACTGATTTATCAGAGAGATTTAATACAGGTGTGGATTGGACTGGGCTTGGAAAAGAGCAGAAGATTTCCTGGATGCGGCAGTTACATATCTTTGAAGTACCATTTTATTATATCGAATATGGAATTGCTCAATTGGGAGCATTAGCAGTATATAAAAATTATAAAGAAAATCCTCATAAGGCTGTTGAAGACTATGAAGCGTTCTTAAAACTGGGATATTCAAAGCCAGTAAATGAACTTTATGAAGCAGCAGGAGTTAAGTTTGACTTCTCAGAGGAGTATATCAAAGAGATTGTTGACTTTGTAAAAGCAGAGTTGAAGTCGATATATTAAAAAACTCCTTATTTTAGAGAAAAATAATTCTCTAAAATAAGGAGTTTTACTTATAAAACGAAATACTGGGATGGGAAATAATTTTTAAAAATATTGTAAAAAAATTAAAGAAAAGAAGGAATTCTATAGTGCATTGACGAATACAAATTAGTACATTTATCCTAAATTTTATAATTAGGATAAAAAGTATATATTGATATTAGTTTTAAAAAAGGAGATGGTAAAATTGGTAAAAAAAATATTAAAGATAACTATGATTGCATTAGTAATTCTTGTATTATTGGCAGGTGTGGTGATATTCTTTCATACAAATTCTGTTTTAAAAAATATGGCAGATGGTATAGTTGTAACAAGTGGAAATTTAGTAGAACAATATAAAGATGAAATAGAAAGTATTGAAGTTGAGAATAGTGATGGATTGAAAATTGCTGGTTGGCATTTTGATATTTCTAATCCTAAGGGAGTTGTCGTAATACTTCATGGTATGCATGGAATGGATGCAGCATCATTGTTACACTATGGTAAGTTTTTTAAAGAAGAAGGTTATACTTCTATATGTTTAGATATGAGAGCACACGGGCGAAGTGAGGGTGATAGATTAAGCTTTGGGTATGAAGAAGTTAAAGATGTAAGTGCTATATTAGATTGGGCAGATGATAAATATGATGATATTCCAGTAATACTATATGGGCTGTCAATGGGTGGTGCAACAGCTATCAGAACTGCAGCAGCTAGAGAAGATGTTGACATGGTAATAAGTATAAGTTCTTATGATAAATTAGAAAGCCAGATGCGAGATTTTATGAAAAGTATGGATTTACCAGATGCTGTAGTCGAATCTTACATACCGTTTTTCAAATTGCATTTAGCAATTCGTCATAAGGTTAATACATCCAAAACGTCACCAATTCGCGATATATCAAAAATATCTACAAGACCGATTTTGCTCGTTCACGGAGATGAAGATGAGCAAACTTTAGTAAGACAGGCATATAGCCTTAAGAATAAAGCTGGTGATAATGTAAAATTACGAATAGTAGAAGGGGCTAAACATTTAGTAATTGATGAAAACATTTTAGCAGAAGAAAATGAGTGGTTTAGAGATGAAATAATTGACTTTATAAATGCAAATTTATAAAATATTTTTTGTGGGTTAATCATAAAATACAACGATGTCATTAAAATGGTCTCTGATTTACAGAGACCATTTTTCAGCATAAAAAAAGGTATTAAGTTGTGTATTGACGAAAATATAAAAAGATAAATAATATTTGGGGGACAACTATGAAATTATTATATGGAACAGCTAACCCAGGAAAGTTACAGCACATGAGAGAAATGCTTGAAGGTTTGGATATAGAGATTATTGGATTGAATGATTTTGATTTACATATAGATCAAATTGATGAAAGTGGTAATAATCCTTTGGCTAATGCAAAAATTAAAGCGTTTGCATACTATAAGGCTGCTAAAATTCCTGTATTTTCTTGTGATACAGGTTTATATATAGAAGGTTTAGATGATGAAAAGCAACCTGGTGTTCACGTTAGAAGAGTTAATGGAAAAGCCTTAAATGATGAAGAAATGATAGAATATTATACCAGTCTTGCTTTGAACTTTGGAGGTAATGTCAGAGCTAAATATAAAAATGCAATATGTCTAATACTTGATGAAGAAAATATTTTTGAATATGACGGAGATGATATATCATCAGTCAGCTTTTTAATCTCTTCAAAACCTCACCAGAAGAGAACTGCAGGTTTTCCGTTGGATTCTATTTCAGTAGAAATTGAAACTAGAAAATATTTTATTGATTTGGATTCAAATAGTAACTTTCAAAGTGAATTAGCAGAAGGTTTTCGGAATTTTTTTCTAAGAACTATTCTGAAGTGAAATTAATGCTAAAGGAAGTGAGAGTATTGAATACTTATAAAAGTGAATTGAGAATGATTACCGAAGTTTTACTAAAAGCTGAGGATAATTTTGCAGAGTTGAAAGAAGCAACAGATAGATTGTATGAGCTATTTATAAACATATCAGATTTTAAAAGTGATGATGATCAAAACAGAGAGGATATATATGTCTCCAAAGGAAAAGCAATAGCTCCTAAATGGGCAGCAATGTGTATAAAAGAAATGTTAAGGACTAAACGCTTTATCAGGGGTTTTTATTTAGGAATTAGATCTGTTCTAAAAAAATTTCCCAATAGACCAATCCATATCCTTTATGCTGGTACTGGACCTTTTGCTACATTAGCTATTCCCTTAACGACATTTTTCACCAGTGATGAAATTAACTTTACTTTTTTAGAGATTAACCAGAATAGTATTAAACAACTTAAAAAAATTATTAAGGCCTTTGAAGTTGGAGATTATGTACAACAGATTGTTCAGTGTGATGCAGTAAATTATAAAGTTGATCAACCGATTCAAATGATTATTACTGAAACTATGCAAAATGCCTTACAAAAGGAACCTCATGTTGGCATAACACTGAACTTAGTTCCGCAATTAGATCCAGAAGGGATTTTAATCCCGCAAAATATTAAAATTGAGGCTGCTTTACTTGATCCTAAGAGAAATATGGATAGGATGATGGGTTTAAATAATGATAGTGAGATATGTTACTTTTTATTGAAGAATATATTTGAGTTAAATAAAGATGTCGTTGAAAAATATTCTATCAATGAAGAGGGGTTATATAATTTTTCGAATGTAGAGATTGATATTCCCAAAGAGTTAACTGAAGAGTATAAAGAGTTATCTTTATTAACAACAATCCAGATATTTGAAGAGGAAGTGCTGACTCACTGGCAATGTTCTTTAAATTTACCCCAGAAAATTTTAGATTTTGATTTAATTAAAGAGTCAGTAAACAGAGTAAGTTTTCAATATCAGATGAGTGAAAAACCCGGGTTTAAGTTTGAGATTAAGTAAATTAGTAATTAGGAGTGAATAGAGAATGACTAAACTTATTGATTTAAGCCATGATATTGTTCATAATATGGTCGTTCATCCATATGATGATTCGGTTAAGCTTTTTCAAGATAAATTTCTACAAAATGATGAATATAATAATTTTAGATTGGAAATTGGTATGCATGTAGGTACTCATATTGATACTCCTATGCATATGACTAATAGTGAAACATTCATAAATGAAATATCTTTAGACAGATTTATTGGAAAAGGATGTTTACTTGATGTTAGAAATGAGAGTGTCATTAAATGGAAAGAAGAATATTCAGACATTGTTAGAGAAAATGATATAGTTTTGCTGTTTACAAATCATAGTGATAAATATGGAACAGAGGAGTATTTTACAAAACATCCAGTTATTGATGAAGAATTAGCAAATTTTTTTATTAAAAAAAAGATAAAAATGTTAGGAATAGATTTTCCATCACCTGATGAATATCCATTTAAGATACACAAAATGCTCTTTGATAATAATATACTTATAATTGAAAATATCACAAATTTATCCGAATTAAAATCTATAAGTAGTTTTGAAATCATAGCATTTCCTTTAAAGATACGAGCTGATGCATCTATGATTAGAGTTGTTGCAAGAACATAGCATTTTTATGGTATAATATAGATGAGGGATTATTTAACGACATTTCAGACGGAAAGTCCCCCTCATCAGGTGATGTTAAAAGAACTATGAAGTGAAAAAACACTGAAAATTAAATTTTAAATGAGAAAAAGGAGTGGAACAATGAAACTGCCATATGGAATAACTGACTTTAAAGAATTACGAAAAGAGAATTACTTTTACATAGATAAAACTCAATATATAGAGATACTCGAGAGTTTAAATAGTAAGTATTTATTTTTCATTAGGCCTAGAAGATTTGGAAAATCTCTTTTTCTTTCAACTTTAGAATATTATTATGATCTGAACAAAAAAGATGTTTTTGAAAACCTCTTCTCTGGATTGTTTATTGGAAACAATCCGACTAAGTTGAAAAATGAGTATTTTATTTTATCTCTTGATTTTTCGGGATTAAATACAGATTCTCAGAAAAGCTTAAAGGAGTCTTTTCGTAAAACAGTTTTAAGCGGATTAATTAGATTTTTAAAAAGATATAATTATTATATTGCTAATGTAGAAAAAGTAATAGATAAATTAGAGCATGAAAATGACTTAAAAAGAATGTTAGAAATAGTGTTTACTCTGGTAGAAGAAGTTAATAAAAAGATATATGTTTTGATTGATGAATATGATCATTTTGCCAATGATATTTTAGCAATAGGTGATGGGGATTTTTATAAAGACACAATTAGAGCTAGAGGATTTGTGAGAGATTTTTATGAAACCCTGAAAATAGGAGCAAAAAGTGTAATAGACAGGATTTTTATGACAGGTATATCGCCAATTATGTTGGACGATCTGACATCGGGATTTAATATTACGGATAATTTGACCATGAATCCTTTGTTGAATGAAATGTTAGGTTTTACAGAGCAAGAATTAATAGAATTTATTGATAAAATAGAAATAGATATAAAAAAAGAAAACCTGTTATCAGAGTTAAAATTAAATTATAATGGATATCTTTTCAGTATCAGAGGTAAAGAGAGAGTTTATAACCCTGATATGATTCTCAGCTTCTTTAATAACTGGCAGCAGATTGGGGATTACCCAGAAAAATTGATAGATGATAATGTAAAAACTGATTATGGTCGTTTACAAAGATTAATAGCAAATAGGGAGAACAAGAGTATTTTAGAAGAAATAATTTTAAAAGAAGAAATAGTTTCAGATATCGTAAGTAGGTTTTCTTTTGATAGAATGTATGATCAGGAATACTTTATCTCTTTACTTTTTTATATGGGTTTATTAACAATAGATAAAAAACATAGAAGTAGACTTATTTTAAAGATACCTAACTATGTTATTAAGACAATATACTGGGAATATTTGCAAAAAAGTTTAGTGGAGCAATATAAGATAAATTTTGATTTAGATGAATTAAGAAAAAGTGTTGAAAAGCTGGCTTATGATGGGGAAATAGAATCGTATATTGAATATGTCAGTAAAAATATTTTAAAACAATTATCAAATCGAGATTTACTAAGATTTGATGAGAAGTATATTAAGATTATTCTTTTTAGCAATCTTGCAAGTGGTGAAGTTTATAAGATTTGTAGTGAAAGAGAGGTTGAAGGTGGTTATATTGACCTTTTTTTAGAAAAGGACAGCCGCTATCCAGATATTGAATATGAATGGTTATGGGAACTAAAATATCTGAAAAAAGAGGCTAAATTCAGAATAGAGCAGGTAAAAAAAGAAGGTTTAAAACAATTAGAAGAATATGCCGCCAGTAAAAAGTTTGTGGACAAAAAGAATTTGAAGAAAGCGTTAATAATTTTTATTGGTAAAGATGAATATGAGATAATTGAGGTTTAGAATTTTAAAGTTCACTGATGGCGGGCCAGTATAAAAGTCTTGAATTATTGAGAATGAGTGAGTATTTTCGTGAAAAACTTATTTTATAAAGGAGGAGTAATAAATGTCAAAAGTATTTCGACAAACTCAACTTTATAAGTTCTTAATGTATTGCAATAACTCTAAATTAGAAAAAGAAGTTTTAGATTGTGGAGCAGGTGGTAATTGTCCTCCCCTTGCACTTTTTGCTGAACATGGATATAAAACTTACGGAATTGAAATTCGTGACTTACAATTAGAGAAAGCTAATACTTTTGCTAAGGAAAATGGGTTTGATCTTAGTATTTCAGATGGTGATATGCGAACACTTCCATTTGAAGATAATTCTATTAGTTTTATTTTTTCTTATAATACCATTTTCCACTTAAGTAAAGTTGATATTGCAAAAGCTATCAGTGAAATAAAACGAGTATTAAGACCAGGCGGATTATGCTTTGTAAATTTTCTATCTACTAATGACTTTAGATATGGAGATGGGGAAAAGGTTGGGGAGGGAGAATACTTACATATTGAAGGTGGTTGTCCTGCTTTACATACATACTACGAAGTTGATGAAGCAGAATTTCTTTTCGATGACATGGAAATTTTGTTTAAGGAAAATAGAGTTTTAGAAAGAATATTTAATGATGAAAAAATTAGACAGGGATATATTGATTATATTGCTCAGAAAAAATAATAGATAGGATAAAGATGATACTTCGAAATCATATATTGTTAAAAGTTTGAAGGTAAAGATAACCAAAACAGTGAAATATTAAAACAGGTATTGAAATCTGATCTTAGGAGGGATATTATGTTTTGTCCAAAATGTAAGTATGAATATGTTGAAGGAATTGAGGAATGTGCAGATTGTGGGGCTAAATTAGTAGAAGAATTACCTCTTGAAGAAAAGAAAAATTATGTATTTGAAGATCTTGTTACTGTTTTAGTACCATCAAGCCAGTCTATTACTTTGATAGCAAAATCTCTCTTAGAAGATGCTGGAATTCCTTATTTCGCAAAAAATGAAGATGTTCAAAACTTATTTGCACTTGGTCAATTAGGAACTGGATTTAATCCTTTAACAGGGCCAGTTGAAATTCAGGTGGCACAAAAATATGAAGAGGCTGCGAGAGAACTTTTGAATGAATTAAAGGAATAGAGTTGTTAGGCAGAAAGAGTTAAGTGGTATAACGTCGGCTCAAGATTTATGCAGGAAAATAAGTCCCCTCATCTTACAGGTAGGGGACTTATTTTAAATTTACCTTTTTTAAATCAGCGTATATAGAAAAAAAATTATAATAAACCTTGACCTGGAGTTAACTCTAGGAAGTATAATAGTACTAGGGAGGTGAAGTTATGCGTGTTGGAGAATTTTCTGCTAAATCAGGGGTGACTATAGATACTTTAAGGTACTATGACAAAATAGGTTTACTAACTCCTAATAAGGAGAATGGTCAGCGTAAGTATTGTGAAGAAGATTTGGAGAAGATTAAGGCTATTACTGTATTGAAGAAAGCTAATTTTACTTTAGAAGAGATAAAGAAAATTTTAGAACTTGATCAACAGATAGAAGAAGGATTGAAAAAGGGTGTTCATAAAATAGATGTTGCTCAAGAAAGTTTAAAGATGGTCAAAATTAAGTTTCAGGAAGTAGTTGTGCGTGAAAAAGAAATTCAAACAATAAAAGGGTAGTTAGAGCATTTTGCAAGTAAACTAGAAAATTTCCTGAAAGGAGTAGAGTAGATGGAGAAGAAAGGTTTGGGAGTTGGCATATATTCTTTAGCAGGAGTTTATGGAAGGAAAGATTTAAACGAGATCAAAAAAATGCTACTTCATGCAGTGGAAAGTGGGGTTAATTATTTTGATGTTGCAGATCATTATGGCCCAGCGGAAGAAATTATCGGCACAACTTTGAAATCCTACCGTTCTCAGATCAAGATAGCTACTAAGGTTGGCCTAACTGAAAAGGGCGGGCAAAATTGTTCATATGATCATATTGTGGATTCCTGCCAGAAGAGTTTAAAGCGTTTGCAAACAGATTATATTGATCTTTATCAGATTCATTTTGATGATCCAAAAACACCTGTTGAGGAGACGTTGAAGGCTCTTGAAGATTTGAAAGACAAAGGAATGATTTTAGAATATGGGCTTGGGCATTTACCGGTTCACAGGTTAGAAGAATATGTAATGAAGGGAAATCCTAAAACTTTAATGATAGAATTAAGTCCTGTGGCCTTGAAACGTTATCAAGAATTATATCCGATTTGCGATAAATATAATATTGGGATAATTACTCATGGAACCACAGGAAGAGGATTATTAACTGGAAATTTAAAAGCAGATCATAAGTTTGCTTCAGATGATATTAGAAATATTGATCCATTATTTCAGCATGGCTATTATAAGTCAGCAATAAAAGTTTTAGAGAGATTAATTGAACTGGGGAAAAAATATAATAAAAGTTCTGTGCAGGTTGCCCTAAATTGGGTATTAAATCAACCTGGTATTGAAAGAGTTTTAGTCGGTCCTTCGACGATTGAACATCTTGACGAGGACTTGGGTGCTTTAGAGTGGCGATTGAAAGAGGTGGATTTAGAGAACTTGACTGACTTTGTGTTAAAAGAAGATAGGATTAAAGGAAACAATCTGGAAACTGAGATTTTTGAAATTCTTAAAAATGATTTACCAAAGGATCGTAATCAGGCTGTGGCTGATCTTATATATGTGATTGATGGATTAATTGAGCTAAAAAAAGTTGAAGCAAAAGAACTGTTTCCTTTCTTTGGAGAGTTGTTAGCCTGGAAGCGAGAAAACAATAAGAAATGGGCTTTGGTAAGGGATATTAAGGAACAAATTTCTGAGTTAATTAAAAAGGAAATATGTGTGTTCTGACGAATTAGATTTCAATAGGATTTGTTAAGGAGTGATATAAAAGTGAAAGTTGCCAACTATTATAACGAGAATGTTACTAAAGAATTTTCAAGACTAAATCAAGACTTTTATAGTTCTTTAGAGAAGAAAATCGTTTTACATTTAATTAAGAAGTATTTTCCGAAAAAAGCAAAGATATTAGATGTTGGTGGAGGGCCAGGAACCTACAGTCAAGAACTTTTAGAATTAGGCTCCAATGCAAGTTCAACAAAAGGCTGAAAAAATGACTCTTAATACTTGTGAAGATGAATCGATTATTGGATTGTCCAACCATATCTTTTACATTGGTCGAAAAGAGAGTATGTAATCAGGGAGCATAAGAGAAAGGCGGGGAAACCCCCGCCTCTTATTCGTATACATACTTATTTTTAAACAGGTGCTTCTGGAGGTAAACAAATAAGTCTTCCAGCTACAAATTCACTTGGTGTCATATTAGGATTAACTTTTAACATGTCAGTAGCTGAAATAACAAATTTTTCTGCTATACTTGACAAAGTATCTCCTTCTTTAATTAAGTAAGTCCTATCATCAGGGCAAACTTTACTTGGCTTTGACGGCGGGATACATATTTGTTGACCTTCTTGTAAATTATCTAAATCTAAATTGGGATTAGCTTTTCGTAAAGCGTTATAGGATCTATCAAATTTTATAGCTATAAGGAGGAAAGTGTCATTTTCTTCAACAGTATAAAATTGACCATTTGGACACTTTACCTTTTTGGGAATACAGATTATTTGCCCAATATATAAATTGGTAGGATCTATGCCTGGATTAAATGGTAAAAGTTCATTTACAGATAAACCATATTTTGTTGCAATTGAATATAATGAATCTCCTTGTTCGATGGTATAATAAAATCCCTTTGTACATGATGGTTTAGTTGGTTTTTTGGGAACACATATGATTTGACCCACCATTAAATTATTTGGATTGATTGCAGGATTTAAAAATAGTAATTGCTGAGGAGTTGTATTATATTCTAATGCTATTTTGTATAAAGTATCTCCTGGTTTGATAGTATATGGCATGGCTTTTATGGGACATTGTTTCCAATACATTAAACTTCACCTCACTAATATTTGTTATCATATTTTATTCTACTAAGAATGAAAATGTTACATACTTAGTAGCAAATCATAAAATATAAGCTGGCGAAGTTTTTATATATCAATATTTTATTCTTGGATCAAGAAAGGCGTACAAGTTACTTTTTCTAAAAAAATTAGTAAAAGCGAATATTGATTCATGGCTTTTTTATGAGGAAAATTGACGAAATAGTCCTTTGTGCCTGTTTTCAAAGGAAACCCACCTCTGAACGTCGAAAACAATGTAAAGAGTGCTGATGAAAAAATTTCGGTAGGTGAATTGTATGGAAACCTTATATATAGGCCCAACAGGGTCAGGGAAAACAACTATATTACTTGAGAAGTATTTAGAGATTGCGAAAAAAACTAAAAGAACAGAAGAATGTCTGGTATTTGTTAAAAATGCAACCAGTGTTACAGATTGGCGAAGGAATGTAGATTTACAACAGTTTGGCCCAATCAATGCTTTTACTTACTTTGGATTTATCCAGAGAGAGTTGACAGATTATTGGAGTATTGTAGAAAAACAAATGACAGATGAGATAAAATCTTTGGAACCTACATTCATGAATGTAGAAACTTCTCATTACTTAATGAGTCAACTTGTAGATAAAGCTCGTTCAAGAGAGGGAACTTTTGCTTCGATCAATGCAACATCTCAGCAGATTGCTGTTCAACTGATCGATAATTTAAACCATGCTGCTATGAATGGATTGACATTTGAGGAGATAAAGAAAAGATTATTTCGCTTAGCCCAAGAAGATCAGGATAAAGTCACTATCTACAAAGAATCATTGCAGATTATGCGTCAATTTATAGAACACTGTATAAATACCAGGTGTCTTGATTATTCTTTGATTGTTGATTTATATAACCAATACTTGCTTTCAAATGAAAACTATTATAAAGATATAAAAAAAACTTTTCGATATCTGCTCGTTGATAATTTAGAAACTACGGTTCCGACAGCTCAGGATTTGATTTTAAAGGTTATGGAACATACAGAAGAAACGTATCTTGCCTTTAATCCTGAGGGAGGTTTTACATCGTTTTTTGGAGGGAATCCGAAACTGGCTCAGAAAACCTTCTTTCCTATCTGTGCGTGTGTAAATCTGGATGAATCACATACTTCATCTAAGGAATCTAGAGAGCTAGCAAAGGCCATAACTGAGAAAGTTTTAGAAGGTAAACCTATTACTAAAAATGATTTTATTAAGGGTGAAATTCCCGCTGATTTGAGAGGAGATATGCTTCTAAAAGTAGCGGATAAGGTGAAGGATCTTTTAGATGAGGAAGTCTTGCCAGGTGAAGTCGCCTTAATTGCTCCAATTATTGATAAAGTTATGGAATTTACCTTTGAACGTTATTTTACGCAACATGGGTTCAAACTAGCCAATCTTACTAGAAATAAGAGGCTACTTGATGAACCATTTGCTCAGGCATTGATAACGCTGGCTTTGTTAGTAAATTCTGATTGGAAATTAGAATTGAATTTTTCTTCATTAGTACAGACTTTGAGTTTGATCTTGAAACTTGATCCTATTCGTAGTTCATTATTAGCTGATGAGATATTTAAAAACCAAATGGTCTTGCCTGATTTAGATGAGATTAATTTACGAGATCGGTTGGGTTTTGAAAACTCAGATAAATATGATCTTTTTATAGATTGGGTAAAGGAAAAGCAATCTAATGATATAGAGATGGAGCATTTCTTCCAAAGAGTATTTGGTGAACTTTTAGCTCCGTTATCTCCAGAAGAGAAGGATATTCTTGCTTGTAGACAGATCATCGCTTCTATCACAAAATTTAAAAAAGTTATGAAGAAATTTAATCCTCTAGACGAAAAACAGTTGGGAAAAGATTTTATCGATATGGTTTTGAATGGAACATTAGCAGCGGAAGTTTTATTTAGACCGCCTTCTAGTGCTGAACATATCATATTAGCCACACCCTATACATTCTTATTTTCGCCGTACATTAAGCAGGTTAAATACCTATTCTGGCTAGATATAGCCAGTGAAAATTGGCTTAGAAGTAGTAGTAAAGAATTGACAAATCCATTTATTTTATCTCGCCAGTGGCAAGATGATGATGAATGGACTGATGAAGTAGACCAAAATTTGCGTAAAGAACAGTTGATCAACTATTTGCAGAGTTTGTTGAGTAAATGTACAGATGGCTTATATCTAGCAAACAGCTATCTAAGTAGTCATGGCTGGGAGCAGGATGGCAGGCTTTATGAGTGGTTAGAGAAGTATGATGTTGAGGTGAATCAGCATGATTAGTTTACGACCTGGACAAAAGGAAGTTGCAGAATATAGAAAGGGTTTTATGGCGGTTCCTGCTGTTCCTGGAGCAGGGAAAACGACGGTTTTGGCTTATCTAGCTTCGACTCTTATTGAAGAAGGACATACAAGGCCAGGTAAAATTCTCGTAGTTACGGTAATGAACTCTGCTGTTTCAAATTTTCGCGCCAGAATCGGAAATTTTCTTGAAGAAAGAGGACTTTCACGCAATAGAGGATTTGAAGTTAAAACTCTTCATTCACTAGCTATGAGTATATTAAAAGAAAAACCAGAGTTTTTACTAATCAATAATGAGTTTCAAATAATTGACGAATCTAAACAGTGGAATCTAATCGCAGAACTAACTCAGCAGTGGATCGATCATCATGAAGATAAATGGAAATCTCCCATCGGAGTAAAAGAGGATACTAAGTGGCATGAGAAAGCTGTTGAGAAATGGACACAATCTGATCTGCCCAGATTTATGAAAGGGATGATAAGCTATATCAAATCTCAGGGTGTGACCATTGAGGACATAAAAAAATTAAAACGTAATCTCAATGAAGATTCTTTTTTATATTGGGCATTTGAAATCTATGAAGAATATTCAAAAATACTTTATCGAAATGGTCTTTTGGATTTTGATGATCTTATCTTGCAAGCTCTTAAACTTTTGCAAAAAGATGAACAACTCTGTCAACGTTTAAGAAAACGCTGGACATATATTTTTGAGGATGAAGCTCAAGATTCTAATCCTCTACAAGAGAAAATTTTACATTTGTTAGCTGGAGAGGATGGAAATCTGGTACGGGTAGGAGATTCGAACCAAGCGATTATGGGAACCTTTACCTCTGCAGATACAGAAATTTTCCGTGGTTTTTGTCAATCTACCGATGTTAAAAAGGAATCAATCCTATATTCCAGTCGCAGTAGTGTGGACATTATTAATTTGGCTAATTATCTTGTAAAATGGTCACGGGGCCAGCATCCTCAGAATGAATGTAGGGATTCATTAGAAGATCAATTGATTCATCCTGTTGATGAGTTTGATCTTTATCCGAACCCAACTACTGAAAACTACACGATTGCTGTTAAGAGATATGTGGATTCTAAGCAAGAGATTCAGGAAGTTGCGCAATTGGCGCATCGACACGTAAAAGATAATCCTAAAAATACAGTTGCGATTATTGTTCCCAATCGATTTATTCAAGAGGAAGCCGCGGAAAAGTTAAAAGAGATGGGAGCGAATTATGAAGAAGTAGGTAAAATTAATAGTGATCAGGCAAAGACAATTTATGATTTAAAATCAGTGATTCAATATCTGGCTGAACCCCATAAAGTAGATATGGCATCTAAGCTTATCAGAAATGTTTTGCTTTCTGATTTTACTGAAGAAATATTAGGTGCAGTAGATCAATTATTGAAACGATATTCTTTAGAAGAGTTGGTTTATCCTATAGGGGGAGAGATGCCTTGGCTTGATTATCCAGATGAACTATTTGATCCTGAGTTACTAGCCGCATTTAATCATGCTCTAGACAAACTACGGCTTTGGTTGGATGCAAGTGTAGCGATACCACCAGATGAACTGGTTTTATTCTTAGCTGAACAGATGGAGTTTATAAATGAACCTTTGGCTGTTGCTCAGAATATTGCTTTACAGATTAAATCTGAATTGAATGTGAATCCAGGTTGGAAATTGCTCGATATAGCTAATGAATTGCCGCGGTTAGAGCCATCTTTTCGCCGTTTTGTAAAAGTTTTATCTGACCAAAAAGGCTTTGAGCCAAAGCCAGGATTTATCTCTTTAATAACAGCTCATAAATCTAAAGGTTTAGAGTGGGATACAGTATATCTGACATCACTTACTGTGGCTGAGTTTCCAGCCAGTGTGGAAGATAACTTTCGAAGTGAGTACTGGTATCTTGCAGATGAAGTGTGTAATCCGACAGCATTGGCAAAAGCTCAATTGAAATTTTTGATTGGTAATGGAGATAATGTTGATCCTTTGAAATCTGCTAAGGTTGAGGAGATCAGTGAACGGTTGCGGTTACTTTATGTGGCGATTACGAGGGCCAAGAAAAATTTACTTCTCACCTTTCCGCAAAAAATTATCTTTAACGCAAATTTTACAAAAGAGATTGATGTAAGCAGACCGATAATTGCTTTAAATAAATTTATCACTGAGGAGCGGAAAAGATATGTTGGAAAAGAATCTGAATGATCTGTATTTCAGTCAATCAGCTCTAATAGCCTATCAGAACTGTCCTTTAAAGTTTCGTAGGCGATATTTTGATGGTCTTTTCTGGCCTGCTGATTGGGGCGGAGATGAAGAACAGAGGGAAGCTATCGAGCAGGGGAGAATCTTTCACTTATTAGCTCAACGTTATTATTCTCGTGGTGAGATGTTGGACTCGACGGAGATTATTACTGAAAATATTTCTCACTGGTTTGAGCGATTGGTTGAATTTAGACCATTTCATGAAAATGGTACTTTTCTTCCTGAACACGAACTGCGTTTAAATGAGCATGGAATCAAAATAGTTGCTAAATATGATCTTTTGTATATCACTTCAACTGGGCGAATAATTATTTATGATTGGAAAACTAATCATTCGAGACCTAAAATTGCTTATTGGCGAAATCATTTACAGACTATAGTTTACCGTTATCTAATCTGTAAAGTTGGCGGTGTATATTCTCCTAACGGTTTATTGAAGCCAGAAAATATTACAATGATCTATTGGAATCCTAAATTTCCTAATGAAATTGAACCATTACCATATAATCATAATCAGTTTCTGCGTGATGAAAGTTTTTTAACAAAGCTAATTCAGGAGATTAAAAGTCTTGAATATAATGATTTTTTGGCTACTGGTGATCAGAAAAAGTGTAAGTTTTGCGAGTATCGTCCTATCTGTCATGGTCAAAGGGCATTGCAAGTAGAGATAGAAGAAGAGGAGATGGATTTTGATTTGAATTGGGAGAGCATAGATGAGATTCAATTTTAGACAGGAGTCGGTCAAAGATGAAAATTAATGTCCATTACAACGAAATTATAGACATCCCTCTCTGGATATTAGACGAGCTAAAGGGAAACGAACTATTAGCTCAAATCCTTCTCCAACGTGGAGTTGACTCACCCAAAAAAGTACGGGAATTTTTGAATCCTGATCTTTATACCCCTACTGATCCTTTTGAATTCCCCAATATGGAAAAGGCTATCGAGATGATCATAGCTGCAGTTGATAAAAAAAAAATAATCTGCATATATGGAGATTATGATGTAGATGGTACAACCTCTACCACTATTCTCGTTAAGGTGATCAGATCAATAGGTGGTAATGTCAGTTACCATGTCCCCAATCGCTTTACAGAAGGATATGGGATGAATGAGGGCGTAATCAGGGAACTCTCCAAGGAAGTTAACCTGATTATCACCTGTGACTGTGGAATCTCTAATCATACGGAGATTAGCCTAGCAAAGGAGCTAGGTATGGCGGTGATCGTCACCGATCATCATCACTTACCTGATGAGTTACCACCTGCTGATGCGATTGTTACACCAAAATTATTGCCTGAGAATCATCGAGCACATAATATACCAGGCGCTGGTATGGCCTATTTTCTAGCAAGAGGAATCTTAACTAGCTTAAATCGAGAAAAAGAAGTGAAAGATTATCTTGATCTTACAGCTTTAGCAGTTGTTGCAGATGTTGTTCCATTGCATGGTGAGAATCGCTATTTACTCCAAAAAGGTCTTCCTGTTTTAGCGAGCACCACACGTCCTGGGCTTGTAGAGTTATTTTCAGTCTGTGGTTTTAAGCAGCAAGAAATATCAGAAGAAGAGATTGGTTTTCAGATTGCACCTCGGATTAATGCTGCAGGAAGAATTTCTTCAGCAAAACTTGCAGTAGAGCTTCTTTTAGCAGATGAGAAGGATGAAGCAAAGAGTTTAGCTAAACAATTAGACCAGATCAATAGTCGGAGAAAAGAGTTAGGTGAAGGGATGTATGAAGAAGCCAAGTCTATACTTGGTGTAGATTTCGAAGCTGCGCCAATTATTCTTTATCGACCAAGATGGCATGAAGGAATTCTTGGGATTACGGCTAGCAAACTTTGTGAGGATTACAATGTACCGGTCTTATTGATGGGATTGAAAGAAGATGGCAAAACCATAACCGGGTCTGCTAGATCAGTTGCTAATATTCATATATATGATGCATTAAAGAAATGTGAGGGATTTTTGAATAAGTTTGGAGGACATGCAGGTGCTGCTGGTTTTTCACTCACAAGGGAAAAGAGAGTAGCATTTGAGAAGAGTATGTTACAGGTGCTGGCAGAGGAAATAAAAGAAATAGGAAACGTTCGAGAGATTACCGTGGATGGTAAATTATCTTTAAGTCAAGTGAGTCAAAAAATGTACTTTGATCTGCGTAAATTAGCCCCTTTTGGTGAGGCAAATCGTGTTCCGATTTTTTATTGCCAGGATTCAGAGGTGGTTTATCATAGAGCAACAAGCAATGAAAAACATCTTCGCTTGATTCTTCGGCATGAGAATAAACAACATTCTGCCATCTGGTGGTGGGGTGGAGGAAAAGAAATTGGGCAAAAAGTTGATCTAACTTATTCAATTGGAATCAATCGCTGGCAAGGTCGTGAAGAAGTTCAGTTGATTGTGGATCAGATCATTACCCATGATCATAAACTCAAAGAAAAACTTCTTAAGCCAGAGGAAAAGTTGGATTTTGAGATTCAAGATTTTAGGAATTGGCGAGAGATTGGTAGAGAGTTACCAGATTTCAGCAATGCTGTTTACTATTATGAAGGAACTGATGAGATAAGATTAACTCCTACGATTAACCGTTATCAATTTTCAAATGCTGATCATCTTATTTTAGTATCTATTCCACCTGGCTTAAGAGTTTTAAAAGAATTGATCTATTCTGTTAAACCCAAGACTCTGGTTTTAGCTTATTCAAACAGAGAAATGGAATCAGATGCTTTTATGAAGCGATTAATAGGTGTATTGAAATATGTTATCGAAAGAAAGGATGGAAAAGCAGGTATTTATCAGATTTCTGTGTTAACTGGTGAAATGGAGCATACAGTATCACTTGGATTAAATTATTTGGTCGATAAGGGCATGATTGAACTTGAAAATACTAAACCTGAAGAATTAATTATAAAAAAAGGAGATGGAAAGAGTAAAAAAGGGATTCGACTAAAAGAAGAAAGATTAAAAGCCTTGTTAACGGAAAGTAGAGCATTTCGAAAATATTTATTAAAAACTGAATTCATGAATCTAAAAAAATTAATAATAAAAGATTAAATTGAAAGAGAGGGATAATCATGTTTTTACAGAGGAAACTGATTCATACTGGTACTGGTATTCTTTTGTGTTTGATATTTCTTTTTGGAGTGATGGGAGTAGTCAGCGCAACCGACCTTACTTCTCAGCCATTTGCTGATGAAAAGGAGATGTTAGTACTTCTTAAAGTTCTCCCAAAAAAAGATTGGAATCCATCTAGTTGGGTTACATATGAAGATTATCTTATTTTAATTGAAAAACTTTTCAATGGTAGAAGTTCTGCTAATCAGATTAACCTTACTGGTAAAATAACTATTCCAGATGGTTATATTTCTTATCTGGATGCTTTATCTGTTGCGGGAATGTTTATGGGTTATGGTAAGGATGATAGTTTTGTTAAAGTAAAAGAATTAACTAAAGAAGTAAAGAAAACTGAAAAAGCTCGAATCACAGGCTATGAGATGTCTTATATTTTTTATAATTTGTTGTATTCTACTAGAGTGGGAGATACAGAAACTTTGATTGAAGCGAGATATCTTTTGGGTAATCAAGAGATAGTTTCATCACGGGTTATGCAGATTGAGAATCGAAGTTTGGTTTTAAAAGATGAGGGTTCTCTCTCTTTAGCTTCAGATGTTCAAGTTTTTCATATGGTGAATGAGCAGTTGAAACCAGCGAGTTTTTCACTAATTTCTGTTGGTATGGATGGATTAAAGTTATTATTTAGTAACAAAGGAGAGGTCCAATCGATTATTTTACCAGAAAAATATTTCCCACAAAATATACGAGTTTTATTGAGTGAAGAATTAAACAGTTTAGGTGGCAGCAAATCTTATGATTTCCCTGAGATTCTTGTTAAAGCAACCCAACCTTTTAAAATTATAACAGGGGAGAAAGGTAAAGAACGAGTCATATTAGTAGCTGAAACTGGAGAAGTGATTAAGTTTACTAATGTGAATGGAGCGGTTAAGGTTCAGATAGGTAGTTTTAGTGAAACTGTGAAAAACCGGGTTTATCTTAAATCTTATTACAATCATTCGATCTCTTTTGATGCATTATTATCTACTTCACGTCATGATGAAGTTTCGGTATATGCTGGCATTTTAGAAATTTTTTCTTCGAATAAATCAGGTTATCTTTATCTAGTAAATCAATTGTCGATGGAACAGTACTTAAAGAAGGTATTACCGGGGCAGATTCCCGCTTCATGGGGTCTTGAAGCATATAAAGTAATGGCGATAGCAGCGCGCTCTTATGCAATATCTCAAGTTACTCATGGACGTTTTAACGATAAAGGGGCAAATGTTGACGATAGTAGCTTTTCTCAAATGTATAATAGTATCAGCGAAAATGATATCGCCAATCAAGCTATTGATGAAACAGCAGGAATGGTAGCAATGTATCAAAACCGAGTGATTGATGCAGTATTTTTCGCTACTTCTGCGGGTTTTACAGCTAATAATGAGGATGTTTGGCATAATGTACGTACCAAAGAATTTCCAGGGATTGTTGTTCCTTATCTAAGAGCAAATTCGCAAATTTTTGACCAGGAAGTACCTGGTTTAACTAGTGAAGCAAATGCTTTGGCATTTTTTAAGAATCAAAAACTGAAAAGTTTTGATTCAGATGCACCGTATTTTCGTTGGAAGATTGAGCTCGGTCGTGAAGAGTTGGAAAATGCCATTAACCGAACCCTTCCTGAGCGCGAGAAAGCAGATCAGGTATTGGGTACAGATTTTGTGCAAACTTTAGAAGGCAGACCTGTAGATGTGACCGATCCAAAATTCTCTATTGGGAAACTTAAAGATTTGCGGGTTGTACGTCGTGGAGTAGGTGGAAACATAATGATCTTAGAGATTATGGGAACTGAAGGTATTTATAGAGTGTCGAAAGAATATAATATACGATTTGTGCTTCGACCACATAAGGATATCACAGGTTCAGAAAAAGATATAATTGTTCTTCGTCATGATGGTAGTAGTGTTAAGAATTATCCGATTCTCCCTAGTGCATTTGCTGTATTTGATATTAAACGTGATAAAAAAGGAGATATCGAAAAAGTGACTATATATGGTGGAGGTAATGGTCATGGTGTAGGAATGAGCCAGTGGGGTGTAAAGGGTATGGTTGATTTAGATTATACTTATGAAGAAATATTGAAAAATTATTATAGAAGTATTGAACTAGTGAAAATATATTAGACACACCACAGGAGAGGTTTTTGATTTGAAGGAATGAAAATATCTCTCCTGTGTTTTTTAGTTACAATATTCAACTATCGCAGTTCAAATGTAAAGCATCGTTTAATTATCTGATAAGATAGTAGGACTATACTTACATGTGTTTACTGAAAGATATTGAGGCGATCTGACAGAACGTAAAAAAATTACACTCAATTAAAGAATAAAACGTAAAAAAGTTGCGTACACTTACTAAAGTATGGTATAATTCATTTGAAAGGGTGATAAATATGTTATCGAAAATCATTTTGACTAATTTTAAGTCATTCAAAAAAAGAACTGAAATTGATTTAAGTAAAACAAACTATAAATTTCTAGCAGATACTAATGTTTCAATAAATGACGTTTTAAAAGGCACAATGTTTGTAGGTGCTAATGCTTCAGGGAAATCGAATATTATTTTCGCGATTAAGTTACTATTAGATTTGTTGTTTGAGGAAAGAGAAATAAATTCAGGTTTGTTTCTGTCTCTTTTTTCGGAAGAAAGAGAATTTTCAATAGAGTATCATTTTTTAATTAATGGTAAAAAAGTGAGTTATGTTGTTAAAAATAATCCTTCAAAAAATCTCCTCTTTGAGAAACTTCGTGTGGATGATAAATTACTACTTGAACGAATGGGACTTACAGCGAAATCATATATTTTAGAGGGGAAAGAAAGTACTTATGATGAGAATGATTTGAATGAAGAGACGTTATTTTTAAGAACTTTATATTTCAATACTAGATTTGCTGGTAATGAGACGCTTAAGCTGTGGTTTGAATTTTTGCAAAACTCTATATATATTAATGCCTTTGATAGAAAAGTAATTTCATATGGAAAAGACGACTTAGTGTTAAGTAGTTATCTAAAAACAAAGGGAACAGATGAAATAAATAGCTTTTTTGAAAAGTATAACTTTGAACAAAAAATTGATTATTCAAATGAAGGAATGGGTGAAAAGGTTATAAATAGAGTTGCTAATGATGAAGAAAAAATGATTTTTTTTAAGAGAAACGGTGTAAATACTTTAATTCCTTTCCATGAAGAATCACTTGGTAATAGAACCCTTCTAAACATGCTTCCTTCATTTTTAAGTTTAACTGCTAAAAATGGAATGCTGTTAGTGGATGAATTTTCTAGCGGATTTCATAATGAATTGGAAGAATTATTAATTAAATATTTTATGAGTTCTTCTGAATTATCTCAAATAATATTTGTATCACATTCTACTAATTTGCTTTCAACATCAATTCTAAGGCCAGATCAAATTTATTCAGTGAATTTTAATGGTTCAGTAGGTAGCTGGCTGAAAAGATTTTCAGATGAGCAACCTAGACTAGCACAAAATATTGAAAAGATGTACTTAAGTGGTGTATTTGAAGGGCTTCCAGAATATGATGAAAATTAATAAGGAAAAAAGTATTGGTAGAGTGTTATTTATTGTTGAAGGTGGTAAGACTGAGTTTTCGTTATTAAGAAGAATTTTTTGTAATGTTTTAGGCTATGAATATATTGAAAAAAGAAGGAATAAAGCAAATTTTTTTAGGAATAAAAATATTAGTACTTCCAAAGTTGCAGTTATCAATACTGAGGAGTCAAATATTTCCGATATTTTGGATAAAAATAATTATTTAGATGATGTATTTGCTACTTTAATAAGTGAATATAGTTTTCCAGTAGACAAAGCAGCTATATATTATTTATTTGATAGAGATCCAAATTCAAATATTGATAGTCAATTAATTAGGAAATTAATTTTAGATTTGAAAAATCCTTATGATAATGATGAGTTAAGGGGAGGAATGTTGCTATTAAGCTATCCTTCTATTGAAAGTTATAATATTTCTAGTTTCGTGAACGATGCACATGTTTTTGAGATAAGATTAGGATCAGATGCTAAAGCTTTTATTGCTTCAAATAATCATATTCAGGTAAACAAAATTAATGATAATACAATTGAAAAAGCAGCAGAAGAATTGATAAAGTATATGAATGCTGAGGGGATTAGTAATGATATTGATGATTTCTCACAAGCTAATTTAAAAATATTTAATGAACAGGAGAACAATTTTAGTAATAATTCGAAATATAGGGTACTGAGTTTGCTTTCCGTTGCTTTTATGCAATTAGGAATTATAGAGTTTGATTAAACTAGAAGGCTACTATGTCAAATATGGCAGTTATATTCTTGGGAAAATTTGGAATGTTTTCAATAAAATAATAGACGTCATGATTAAGACAGAAAGTTTTAAGATGTTCTGATAATTTCTAGTTGGAAAAGTTGAATGATACGTTACTTCATGCTAAGAATTGAGTACTAGAATGTTATATTTTATGAATTCTAAATTAAGCAGGAACTAATCGTCTTAAAACGAATTATATATGTAGTTTAAGTATAAAATGACTGATCATAAATATTGTTATATATTGTTCTTGATAATTTAATTCTATATATATTGAAAATATTTTAAAAAAGTTTTTTATTATATCGTTTTGTTTAAAAAAATAATTGAATATATTTTGGAGGTAAACTAAGTGTTTAAAAATTTTTCTAAAGAATTAGATAAGAAAGATAATATTAAAAATAATATTATGAGTAAGCTAGCTGATGATAATAACATTAAAACCAATAGTGAGGTTATTGAAACTTCTAATACCATAAATGAAGAATATCTGACAATAGTTCAAGCTGAAAGTAGAAATGAAAATACAAAGCTAGTTGACAGATTTAGGCATATTAAAAATCAGTATATAGAGTTATTTAAAAAATGTTCTAATATTGATGATGTTTTGAGATTATATATTAAAAACACAAATGATGAACAATATTTTGATGAGCTAAGATTAAGGTATATTAATATGTATTTATTTAATTCTAGACTTGTTCAAAATAAGATAAGTACTGAAGAGCTGAAGTTAAAGATAACTCAAATGGTTTATGCAGAAGTATTTGATTCTAATATGAGCTTGAAAGAATTGATTGGTTCATATATTAATTTAACAAGTCGAGAAAACCTTTTTGATGAAATTAGACTTAGATATTTAAGTATGTATCTATTTAGTAAGGGAATTACAAAAGATAGATGGATTATATGCCAAGCTCAATACTATATTCAGATGTGTCTTGATACTACCAAGATATATTTAGATATTGAAAATTACAAAAAAATCGAATAGAATCAGAAGGAGAAATTGGTTTTGATAGTATAGATACGGATGAAATATTGATGGTTGTTTTGGAAAACTATGCAAGCAATTCTGGAAACCAAGATTATATTCTAAAGATTATTTACAATATTCTTATAGATATAAAACTATCTATTCCGAATACGTTTATTGATTTTAGTGAGTATATTAGTAGAAAACTCCTATTAATAAAAAGTATTCAGTATTGGAAAGAAGAAGAGGAACGGTTACATTATTGTGATGTATTGATTTTTGGAAGACATTTAAAAATTGATTGTGGTGAGTTCTGGTTTAAAATTTCATTATTAGAGGAAGGGCCAATTACTGTTAATGCTTACGAATTAGAAAATAAATATAGCACGGACAATAAATTTAAAATTTTTATTAACGATATATTATTTGTAGCTAATAAGATTAAAAGAGATAAGATAATAGAGTATTATGGAAATATCAATACAGAAGTACAAGAGGAAATTAATGAAAAAAATAGATATATTATCGAAGAACAATTATCTAAGATTAGTAGTGAAACGATTGATATGGTAAATAATTTTTTGAATATATTTCCATCATTTATATTGCTTGATAGAAAAAACTATACATTATTTGAGTATTTGATATCATATGATGATTATTTATTAAAGCAGTTTGTTGATAGTGATCAGGATGATAGAGATAATATTATTGATAAACGCAAAGAAGATGAAGATTACTATTTATTAATAAAATCCATAATCGAAAGCGATTACATGAAGTTCATTAAGGTATTAGGGAAGAGATTTGAAATACCAGTTGAATATTATTCATGTGTTGTATGGGCATTAATTAGAGAACATTCTATTGCATATTTTTCACACCAATGGGAAAGTAAATATGGAGCATATTTAGATTCAGAAAGATGTAGAATTGATTTCGATAATTATGTGGATGATTATTGCAGAGCAGTTGCTATACCTCATAAGAATATTAATGCTGTTGGTTTATATACTTATTATTTGATGAATAAATGTGTTTTTTCTTCTGATTTCAATAACAGTTTCTTAAAATGTAATGAAAAACTAGGAAATAGCATTCTTAATAAACTTGAAGAGCTTGAGTTAGAAGTGTTTGAAAGAAAGCTTTTAAACAAAGATAATAAAGTTATATCTTATTCAATTGATGATATAGACTTGATGACAGGGCATGAATTTGAGGTCTTCGTAGGAATACTATTTAATAAAATGGGTTATATGATAGAGGTTACAAAAGGGTCTGGAGATCAGGGGTTGGATGTTTTAGCAGAAAAGAATGGAAAGAAGATTGGAATACAGGCTAAGCGTTATTCACATAAGGTAACTAATAAGGCAGTGCAAGAAATATCAGCTGCTTTAAGTCACTATGGCTGTGATAAAGGTATGGTTATTACTAATCAGTATTTTACTGGTTCGGCAATTGAGTTAGCTGAATCGAATATTATTGTACTTTGGGATAGGGATACTTTAAAAAGAAAAATTGATGAAATCTTTACACAGGAGTAAACTTGATTAGTAAGCATTATTTTACATAAATTTGTATTATCCTTATAATCATAATAAAAAATATTATTTAACCCCAGTTAAACCATTGGACTATTACGCTAGTTAACAATATTGGCCTTAAGGAAAAACATTGGTAAAATAATTGAGGGTAAAAATCTGCATGTGCAAACTAGATGACTATGTGTTCTATTTGGGGACGGAAACTATCAGGAAGTGCCCTGCTAAGGGTATCAAACTAGTCTGTTTTCTTAAACTTGCTTTTTATCTGAGTTTCAAAATTTTATTTCAAAAGGACGATATGGTGGAATTTCTTTCTTTAATACAAATTTTTCTTAAAATTACCACAAATAGGTCTTGCGCCGAACTATGAAAGTTTCTAATAATCTGACGTTACAAAAAAATATTGCAAAAATCTTGTAACAATGGTTGATTTTCTTGTGATGCATCGTTATAATAGAGTCGTTGGATAATATTTTCAGACTATTTAATAAGTTCTGAAAAAATGAAAAGTTTATTAAAAACCAAAAATTTTATATGGGGGGATAAATAATGACTCAAAAGTACACTAAAGCTGAACCATTCAAGATCAAAATGGTAGAACCAATCAGGATGATTTCCAGAGAAGAAAGAGAAAACGCTTTGGTTGAGGCAGGGTACAACCCATTTTCATTAACAGCTAAAGATGTGTATATCGATTTGTTAACTGATAGTGGTACTGGAGCTATGAGTGACTATCAATGGGCTGGGATTATGATGGGTGATGAGTCCTATGCTGGAAGTCGTAATTACTTTAACCTAGTAGATTCTGTAAAAGATATTTTTGATTATAATTATGTTATTCCAACTCATCAAGGCCGTGGTGCTGAGCAAGTATTGTTTCCGATTCTAACAGAAAAAGGACAATATGTTTTAGGTAATATGCATTTTGATACTACGAAAGCTCATATTGAGCTAAATGGTGGGCTGGCCCGGAATTTTGTTATTGAAGAAGCTTATGATACTACTACTTATCATCCTTTTAAAGGCGATTTTGATGTTGCAAAGATGGAAGCCTTTATTAAAGAAAAAGGTGTTGACCAGATTTCTTTTATCTTGATCACAATTACTTGTAACAGTGCTGGTGGACAACCTGTATCCATGGCTAATATTAAAGCAGTTAGTGAAATTGGTAAGAACTATGGAATTAGGGTTCTTTTCGATGCTGCACGTTTTGCAGAGAATGCATATTTTATCAAGCAGCGTGAAGAAGGTTATGCGGATAAATCTGTCAAAGAGATTATTAGAGAAATGTTCTCTTATGGTGAAGGATTTACAATGAGTGCTAAAAAAGATGCTATAGTGAACATTGGTGGTTTACTTTGTTTTAAAGATGATGAAGAACTCTTTACAGCCGCTCGTTCTATGATAGTACCTTTAGAGGGTTTCCCAACTTATGGTGGTCTTGCAGGACGTGATATCGAAGCAATGAGCCGTGGTTTGCACGAAGGTACTGATGAAGATTACTTAGAGTATAGAATTGATCAAATCAAATATTTGGGTGACCGTTTGATGGAAGGTGGAGTACCAATTCAGTATCCAACTGGTGGTCATGCAGTTTTTGTAGATGCTAAGAAGATGTTACCACATATTCCTTCACATCAATTCCCTGCTCAAGCATTGGCTAATGAACTTTATCTTGAGGCAGGAGTTCGAGGTGTTGAGATTGGTTCTTTCTTATTGGGACGCGATCCTGAGACTGGTGAACAACAGGAATCTCCAATGGAATTATTACGTTTGACTATTCCTCGTCGTGTTTATACGAACAATCATATGGATGTTGTTGCAGATGCTTTGATTAATATTAAAGAACGTGCTCATACTTTAAAAGGTTTTGATTTTACCTATGAGCCAAAAATTCTTCGTCATTTTACAGCACGCTTAAAGCCGATTGAAGAATAATTTGTTTGAAAATTTTATAATTAATAAAGTTTTAGCCTGGTGCAGATTAATTGTGCCAGGTTTTTTATTAAATAAATCCTTTTTGTTTAATGAATTTTTGGCTTGTTCGTAATATTGAAGGGATATTTTTGCCCAAGATTGATTGCTAATGAAAGAAAGTTTAGTTGTAATTTCACATTCTATAAAGGAAAGTGTTTTTTTTTGTAGAATAATTACATAGGTTGTATTACATCTGATTTTTTATGGAGTGAATTTACTTGAAAAATTCAAAAAAACGTAAATTGCGAGAAGTGAATTACTTATTGCGTAAGGTAAGAAGGAGATTAAAAAGAAGGCGAAGATATAAAGTAAGAGAAAAGCATAAAATAGTAAAACGAAAAATATTATATAGTGAACTACTAAAGTTTTTGTATGAACGAGATTTTACTAAGAAATCTACTATATCTAAATCAGAAATTGCAAATATCCGAATTCCGAAAAAATTTTCGTTTTCGGAAAATCCGAATGGAACAATTCATGTTTTAACAGAACTGCTCTATTATGGAATTGAACCATTAATTAATGGAATTCATTTTGATCATACTAATTGTGAAGAATTAGGGATATGCGCTTCGACGGTCATGGATGTTATTTTATTAGAAATAAATAAAAATAATCGTAAGCTGAGGAATGAGTATGAAATAAGCGGGGAAATGCCAAAAAACGAAAAGATTAAAGATATTTTAGAAGCTAGTGGTATTATTAGACATCTAGGTTTTGAGATTCAAGAAAAGAAACATATTAAAGAGTTGCCGCTTATAGTGGGTGATAATAAAAAGTATATTTCTGGTGATGTTGCGACAAAGGTTATAGATTTTTATATGCAGTGTCTTGAAACTCAATCTTTAATTTTAAGTAAGATTGGTAAGTTAAAAATGAGTCACATAATTGGGGAGGTTATAGATAATTGTCAACTTCATGGTGGACAATTTACTAAATGGTACACTTTAGGTCATTATCATCAGTTTGATGAGAAAAATAAAAATTATGGTGAATGTCATTTAGTTATTTTTAATTTTGGGGATACCATCTATGAAAATCTAAAATCATCTGCTCCTAAAGAACTTTTAGATTCATTGAAGAACATGACTAAAAAGCATGTTAGTTATTTTCGTAAAAATTGGAAAGAAGAAAGTTTATGGACTCTTTATGCTTTGCAAGAAGGTGTTAGTAGATTAAGAGATAAAAAAAGTGCTCCTGATCGTGGAACTGGTACCATGAAGTTAATTAATAGTTTTCAGGAAATTGGGAAAACTATAGATGGAGAGTTGCCTATAATGAGTATTACTTCTGGGAGAGCTCATATTTATTTTGATAATAAATATAGAATGATGAAGAATAATAATGAAGATAGATATGTGATAGCTTTTAATAAGAATAATGATTTAAATAAACCTCCAGATTATAATAATGTAAAAATGTTAGATGAATATTTTCCTGGTACAGTTATTTCTTTAAAGTTTTATATAGATAAAAAGTATATTCAAGATAAATTAGAGAGTGAGGGAGTATAATGGTGATTAATTTAAAAGAACATTTTAATAATGAAGTAAAAGTATTATCGGGGCGGGAAATTGGTAAGAAACATAGGGATAAATTTAATCTTAATCGTTTAGATAAAAATAACGATACTATTAATATTATAGTTCCTGATGACTTATATTCAATAAATACATCATATTTTTTAGGACTTTTTGGTCCTAGTATTAGAAATCTTGGGGAAGACCAATTTAGAAAGAAGTATATTTTTCAGTGTGATGAGGTTATTAGGCTGAATATTGAAGATGGTATTGAGTTAGCTTTAAAAGATTCCGACGTATTGGAGTGATGTTTTTGAATATAAAGCTTCTTAGAATATGTTTGGTGTTGTTTATACCTATTTTAGTTCTATTGAGCGTTTGGGCTTATCAGCTTGATACTGAGGGTTTTACTAAAGTTACTAACATAATTAATCCATTTGTATCAATAATAAATTTAGCTTTTATTACAACTTTTTACCTATATGATAAGCATTTAAGACTGAAAGAAGAGAGATATAAAAATAAACTATATTGGTATCGAACATATGTAACAGAGAAAAATATGGGAGTAATTATTGAATTTTTTGATAAATGTTTTAAAATTGCTAATGAAAGTAATCTGTTACGCAATGATTTCGATTCAAAAGTGATAAAATTTCATGAGTTTAACGGTGGAATAAAAGGTAAATTTAAAACTTTTACTGAGCAAAAAATGAAACTTCGTAAGGCTTTTGTAGATTTTATTGGTATTATTGATACAGAATTTGAGGAAAAAATCAACTCAGCTTTGGAAAAGTATCAAGATGAGTTTACCAATATGTTACATTCGTTTTCCTATGGTAAAAAAGAATATAAAGATCTAGTTGATTTAATTGGTAATCAGAAGAAAAAGTTATTAAAGCAAATATACGAATACGAAATGAATATGGTTGTTTAAAATCTCTAATTTTATAGAGATTTTTTCTTTTTGGGCTTCAACAGGGTTTTGTGAATTATGAAGCAAGAAATGAATGAAAAGAGAAGGAGAAGAAATAAGATAACGCGAAGTAAGTTATCTATACTACTTATTTGTACAAGAAATGGAGGCAAAATTATTGCTTAGACAACGTAGAAGAATCGGATATTTTCTGCTTTTAAATTTATTAATTATGGCATGTGTAATGGGTAATCAAGTAAAGGGTTATTTTTTTCAGCCATTTACGAGGGATGTAGAGAATTTAATAATCCTTAAAATTTTGCCAGAGAAGGATTGGAATCCTAAAGAATATATCATAAATCTTCAATATGTAACTTTTGCTAAAAGACTGGTTAATGGACAGGGTGAGGGTGCTCTTTCCTTTGATTTTGCAGGGGAAAGTCCAGATGACTTTATTATTTATAAAGATGCTCTTGCTTATGCCAGTCAGATTTTTGAAATCGAAGATACAAAGATTAAAGAGATTACCGAAGAGTTGGAAAAATCGGATTTTGATAAATTGAATGGTTATGAAATGGCTTATATTTTTAATAGTATTCTTTATGCTAAGGTTGATGGAAGTAATAATAGCATTTTATTAGAAAAATTTATGCTAGGTAATAATGAATGGATCTCATCTCGCATTATGAAAATTACAAAAGATTATATTATTTTTGAAGATGAAGGTAGATTTCAACTGGCCCAAGATGTTCGGGCTTTTTTAAAAGAAGGCGATCTGATTAAACCAATTGGTATTGGGCAAATTGCTGTTGGGATGAAGGATTTAAAGTTATTATTCAATGTAGAAGGCAAGGTACAGACCGTTATTTTACCTGAATTTAGATATCCCGAAAAAATTAGAGTCGTGATAAGCAAGGAATTAGATAACTTGGGAAATAGCCTCTCACATGATTTTTCTGAGATTAAAATTCGAGCAGATCAATTATATAAGTTAACGATACGTGAAAAAGGAAAATATCGAGTTTTAATGCTGGCAGAAGAAGGTGAGATTATTACTTTCACTAATCAAGGTGGGAGAATAAAGATTACTGCTGATGACGGGAGCATTTTTGTAGATGAGAGGATATATTTACAGTCTTTTTATCCTCATGAATGTCGGTATGAGGTATTAAGTACTGTTCGTCATGATAAAAATCCAGTATATGCTGGAGAGATGGAAGTAACCTTATCTGATAACAGAGAGGATCTCCATCTAATTAACGAACTAGCTATAGAGACTTATCTGGAAAATGTAGTACCAAGCGAAATCCCTGGGAGTTGGGGCTTAGAATCTTTCAAAGTTCAGGCTATAGTTGCTCGTTCATATGCCATCTCACAGATTGCCAATAGTAAATTTGAATATAAATCTGCAAACGTAGATGATAGTGTAACTTCTCAAGTCTATAATAATTGTAGTCCTAATAAGTTGGTGAATAAAGCAATTGCTGAAACCACTGGTATTGTTCCATTATATAATGGTAAAGTTATTGATGCGGTATTTTATTCTACTTCTGCAGGTTATTCTGCAAATAATGAAGATGTATGGCATTCACTTAGAACTAAAGATTTCCCTGGAAATCCAATACCATACTTAAGAGCTAAATCGCAGATTATTGATTCATCAATTAACAGATTTATTGATGAAACAAAGGCCCTTGCATTCTTTAAAGATCAAACAATAAAAAGTTTTGATGAGATTTCACCATATTACCGTTGGAAAATTGAGTTAACTCGTGAGGAATTAGAAAATACTATCAATAAGAATCTGCCTGAAAGAGAGACGGCTGACAAAATTCTTGGTGCTAATTTTATTGAAACTTTGGAAGGACAGCCGGTTGTGTCGGGTGATTCAGAGTTTTCTATTGGCAAATTGATAGATTTAGGAGTTGTTCAGCGAGGTGAAGGTGGAAATATCATGACTTTGGAGATCGTCGGAACTAATGGAACTTATCATATAAATAAAGAATTTAATGTTCGCTTTGTTATCCGTCCAAGCAAAGAAATGACAGGTTCAGATAGAGATCTGATTTTAGAATGTTATGATGGTAGTATTTATAGAAATTATTCCATACTTCCAAGCGCTTTTGCTGCATTTGATATCCAGCGGACCGAACAGGGTGATATAGAAAAGGTTATCATCTATGGTGGTGGAAATGGTCATGGAGTGGGTATGAGTCAATGGGGGATGAAAGGAATGGTTGAACAGGGTTATACTTATGAGGAAATTTTAAAGCATTACTATACTGATATAGAGTTGAGTAAATATTAAATTGGTGGTGAGTATTTATGAAGAAAAAATTCTTTTTATGTTTATTGGTTTTTCTTTTAATGTTTTTTGTTAGTGGTTGTGGGCTTCCAGAACCAGATGAGGCAGCTCAATTGTTTTTATCGAGATTGATTAATGAGCAATATGAAGAGATGTATCAAATGTTGACTAATGAAATTAAAGCAGAGATGACATCAGGAAGTTTTGCTTCATACTATCGAAACTTTTATGATAAGCTAGGGAAAACCAGGTTGACTCTTGAAATGGTAAAACCTAATGATGAAAAATGGGATATACAAGATAATCGAGTAAGGATCCCTATTGAAGGCATGATGTTGACTTGGAGAGTTGGAGATTTGAGCATGAATCAGACTCTAAAAATGATTTATGAAGAGAAAGAATGGCGGATTGATTGGCAGCCTAGAAATATTTTCCCTCAACTTACTAACTTGAATCATCAGCTAGAAATAACTCGTACTACTGCACAGCGAGGTGGAATTTATGATCGGTTAGGATATGAGTTGGCTGGATTAGGTAAGATTTATCAAATTGGTATGGTTCCAGGCAAGATGGAGAATTGGGATGCATCTATCAATACTCTTTCTGAACTTTTAGATCTTTCTCCAGCAAAGATTGAAAAAACATTACAGCAAAAGTGGGTCCGTCTAGATCTTTTTGTGCCGTTACGTTCTATTACTAACGAAGAGTGGTTATCTAAAAGGGATGATCTATTAGAGATTCCTGGTCTTTTGGCAAGTAGTTCGGAAAGTAGGGTATACTATAGTCCGTATAGTTTAGCACAAACAATCGGTTATTTAGGAGAAATTAATCAGAATGAGTTAAAGGATTGGGAGAAGGAAGGATATGAGGTTGGTGACTGGGTCGGAAGAGCTGGTCTTGAGGAAAAGTTTGAAAAGACGTTGGCAGGTAAGCCAGGATATATGATACGAATTGTTGATGAAAATGGTAAAGAACAGTTAATGATTAAATTTACTAGAAGTATGAATGGGAATGATCTATTTTTAACCATTGATAAAACTTTACAGCAAATTGCTGAATCAGCTATGGCTGAGCGAAGGGGAGTAGTTATCGCGATGGCCCCACAGACAGGGGAGGTTCTTACCCTAGCTAGTTTTCCGGGATATGATGGTAACGAGTTTCTCTTTGGAAGATCATCTACTCGTTTAAAAGAAATCCTGAACGATCCTTTTAGTCCTCTGTTAAATCGAACAATTCAGGGAAAATATATACCAGGTTCTACTTTTAAACCTTTAACAGTTCTAGCGGCATTGGAGTTGGTATCTGAATATGATTTTTCTAAAAAGGTGGAAATTCCAGAAGATACCTGGCGCGCTGAATCAGGTTGGGGAAGTTATCGAGTGAAACGAGTTTCTAGACCCGTTGGGCCAGTTGATTTATATGGAGCAATGAAATGGTCAGATAATATTTATTTTGCTCAATTAGCCTATCAAATAGGAAGTGAACATCTTTTCACCATCTCAGAAAGGGTTGGTTTCGAAGAACAGATTCCATTCGCCTTAGATGTGGCTACATCATCTCTTTCATCTTCAAGACCTATTGCAAATTCAATTCTTTTGGCTGACTCAGGTTACGGTCAAGGACAGATTTTGATGACTCCATTACATATAGCAATGATTTACTCAGCGATTGCAACAGACGGCAAAATACGCCAACCTGTTATATTGTCTAATGAAGAACAAGGTAGTGTTTGGAAAGATGCTATCGGAACAATTGAAAATATTGATTTACTTCAAGATGTATTGAAAGTAACTGTTCAAGATGAAGAAGCGTTTGCTCACAAGGCGAATATTCCTCAATTAGATATGGCTGGAAAAACAGGAACTGCTCAAATTGAAAATGGTAAGGAGATGGGCTGGTTTGTATGTTATCATCCAGTTCAGGATCCTGAGTTCCTTTTATTAGTAGGAATTGAGGATGCTAAACATGGAAGTAAGGAGGCTATCGAGGTTGCTCGAGAAATTTTATTAGAATATTATCAAATAAATATTGATAAAAAGCAGGAATCAGCAACTAAAGAGGAAAATATATAATACTAGTATATTACATTATTAAAGGAGAGATAAACATGAGTGAAAAAATCAAAGTCAACACAGCTAAAGCCCCAGCAGCGATTGGACCATATTCTCAGGCCATCAAAATTGGTAGTATGGTATTTACTAGTGGCCAGATTCCTTTTACTGCAGAAGGAAAATTGGTAAGTGAAGATGTACAAGAGCAAGCTCGCCAATCTTTAGAGAATTTAAAGAGTATTCTGGAAGAGGCTGGTGCAAATCTGTCTCAAGTAATAAAATGTACAGTATTTATTAAAGATATGAATGATTTTCCTAAAATCAATGAAGTTTACGCGGAGTTCTTTCAAGAGCCATATCCTGCGCGTTCTTGCGTAGAAGTTGCACGTCTTCCTAAAGATGTATTAGTAGAGATTGAGGCTATTGCAGTAGTTGAATAAAACATAACCAGAAAAGAGCATGGATTAATTCTATGCTCTTTTTATTTTTTTAAAAAAATAATTCGTATTACGAAGGTTATTCGGAGATGTATAGCGAATTTATAATATGAATAAATTTAGGTAGCAGGAAAAACATATTTGGAAGATTAAGGAGGTAAAACTGATGAAGGAACGTTTAAGGGCAGCTTTTACCAAAGAAGGGTATCAAGATATCCGGTATGAAAATTTACAGATTATAGGGATCGATTATCAGGGCCAGCAATTGAAAGACATCTCAGTAAGCAAGAAAAGTGGAGGTCATGCTCGTGGCTTTTACAACGGTGGTTGGGGTCATTTCTCCTTTACAGATATCAATGAGATAGAACAAGGTATCCATACCGCTATTGAACAGGCTAAACTGGTGAGCCAGTATAAGAATGAGGTTAATGAATTGGCATCTGCACCAGTTGTAGAAGATCAAGTTAGAGTAAATCCTAAGCTTGACCCACGAAAGGTAGCTTTAGAGAAAAAGCAAGAATTGTTGAATAAGTATAACCAATTAGCACTGGGTGTAGAAGGAATTACTATGACTCAAGCAAAATATTATGAGCAATATAGTCACAAATATTTTGCTAATAATCAAGGTACTTACATAGATCAAGAAGAGCTAATTTGTGGGCTTAGAATAACTTTTTTTGCAAAGCGTGATCGCCTAACTCAAAAGACAAATATCTCCTTCGGTGGTTCAAATGATTTTAGCTTATTATTAGATAAAGAAGAAGAGATTCTTGAAGCGGCACAAAGAACACTAGCTTTATTAGATGCTGAATCTGTTAAAGCCGGAAATTATACTGTAATCATGGATCAATCAGCAGCAGGTGTTTTTATCCATGAAGCCTTTGGTCATTTAAGTGAAGCAGACGGTATCGCTGATAGTGATGCTTTACGTGAAACAATGAAATTAGGACGCGTTTTTGGTAAGCCTTTATTAAATGTTATAGATGATGGTAATTTACCAGGCCATCCAGGTTCTATAGCTTATGATGATGATGGAGTTAGAGCGGCTAAGACAAATCTTATTAAAGAGGGAGTTTTAACAGGTCGCCTTCATTCAAGGGAAACTGCTGGAAAAATGGCTGAACCATTATCTGGTAACAGTCGGGCAAAGGATTTTTCATTTGCGCCTGTAGTTCGAATGTCAAATATTTATATTGATAATAGGGAGTCTACTTTTGAAGAGTTAATTAGTTCGACAGAAGATGGACTGTATTTAATTGGGGCAGCAGGTGGTCAAACTTCGGGTGATACTTTTACCTTAGGAGTTCAATATGGTTATCGGATTCGTAATGGTAAAATAGCCGAAATGGTTCGCGATATTGTGGTAAACTGTAATCTCTTCGAAACCATGGCGAATATAAGTGGAGTCGCAAATGACTTAAAGTTTTCGAGAATTGGTGGATGTGGTAAAGCTGGACAGATTTTAATCACTTCAGGTAAAGGTGCACCACATATTAAAATTGATAACATTACCATAGGAGGTCAGTAAGCTATGGAGAGATTATTACAAGAAGCGTTAAAATTTGTTCAACAAGCAGAGATTTACTGGATAGAAGAGGAGAGTTTGCCAATTCAATTTGCTAATAATCAAATTACTAGGATTAACGGAAAGAAAATTCAGGGTATTAGTTTGAGAGTTATCGACAATGAAGGCCGCTTAGGAATGGCGACATCTAACAACCTCGATATAGAGGACTTAATTGAGCGAGCAGTCCTTTCAGCAAAATTTGGTGACAAGACCCAGATTAAGTTTCCTAATAAAAAAAGCTCAGATGTCCAATGCTATGATCAAATTTTAGCTGATTTAACTGCCAAAGATATGGTTGAGCAGGGCCAGAATATGTTAGATACAATATTAAAAATAGATCCATCTATTAAATGTGATCTATTTTTAGGCAAAGAAATTCAACGGGTGAGAATCCTTAATTCTGCTGGTTTAGATGTTAATTATACAAAGACCAACTTCTCTATTGGTATAAGTAGTCGTTCAGAGAATGGTTTTTTTGAGTTTAGTGATTGGGATACTTATAGTAAACACTTTGTCTTCGATCAGAAGAGATTAGAGAATTTTGTTAATTGTCATCAACTTTCTAAAAACCGACTTAAAGTTAAGACTGGGAAGATGGATGTTATCTTTAATTCAAGGGCTATGTGGCCGCTTTTATATAGAGCCTTTGCAGGTGTTGATGGTTCTGCGATAAATAAAGGAATTTCTCCACTTAATGATCGCTTAGGAGAAGAAATTTTCAGTCCTTTGATTACTATGGTGGATGATCCTACTTATCCATATGGATTTGCTTCTGCTCCATATGATGATGAGGGAAGTGTAGCAAAAAAAGTTCCAGTAATCGAAAAAGGTGTTTTGCGAAATTATCTCTTTAACCTCGAATCAGGCCTTGAATATGGTACTGAAAGCACAGGTAATGGATATAAAAAGCAACTTTTTGAAAAAGGAATTGATCAGCAACCAGCAACATATGCTTCAAATTTTGTGCTTTTGCCAGGTGAAAATACCTTTGAAGAGATGGTTAAAAGTATGAAACGAGGGATAATTGTTGAATCTGTTATGGGTGGTCATACAGGTAATATTCAAGCTGGAGAATTTGGCTTAAATATTGGTAGTGGGTTTTTAGTTGAAGATGGTGAGATTAAAGGAAAAGTTGTAGATGTTATGGTTTCAGGTAATATCTATGAGCTTTTTAAGCAAGTTACTATGGTTGGTCAAGAACTTCATGCTACGAGAGCAGTTTTTTACGGTCTGGGATATACACCAGCTATTTTGGTTCCAGATCTTGTAGTTGTAAGTAGTGAAGACTAATCATTATTAGATCATTTTATAAATAAAAGGATGGCGAAAAATGTCACAAGGAAGTATCTCTGTTGTGACCTCTTTTCGCCATTTTTTCATGGTAGATGCTTTAAATATTCTTCAGGATTGATAGAAAATTTCTCAATATATCTATGTAAATCAACAGTGAATTTCTGAATAAGTATTTCGTTTTTTTCATTTAGGCTCCAGTAATTGTCCATGGCTTTTTCTTTTTCTTCTATCGTTAGAGAGTCATTTTTTATTTGGTTTAGAAGTTGATTTCGATTGAGTAATACTAGATGGGTGTTATTATTTAATTCTATGAGTTCTTTTTGCAGACGTGTGATATAGCGAGATTTGAAAGAAATATTTTTAATATGTAATTGAGAGTTTTCAGAGAGGCTGATAAGCTTAGAATTAAGTTCCAGCTCTTTATCATAATCACCTTGTATTCCTGCCTGATCTGCTTCAAAGCTTAATTCTTGAATCAATTCTAATTCACTAAAACACTGATCGACTGAAGATAAATATGTAATCAATTCTTTTTTGCGGAGTTCTTGATAGTTAATAAAAAAAACAACCAGTATAAGAAAGATGATTAGCGGAAACCAAGATTTTAATATTTTCAAAATAACTCCTCCTTTCATTTTTTATTATAACATGTATTAAAAAAAAAGAGAATAGAAAGGAAGTAAATGAAAAAACGCGAATATTATAAGTGGTTTTGCTAGTTCTTCAAAGATTGGGACAAACTAATTTAAGATGTACATAAAACATTCAGAAAGGATGTCTCTAATGTGGAGAAAGCTCAAAACCTATACTGAATTGATTAAATTTGAGCATACTTTATTTTCGCTTCCTTTTGCATTTGTAGGAGGAATACTTGCTGCTCGTGGTTTACCTTCTTTTAGAGAATGTTTTTTTATTACACTAGCAGTTGTGGGGGCAAGAAGTGCTGCCATGGCCTTGAATCGTCTGGCAGATCGAGATATTGATGCAAAAAACCCACGTACATGTAATCGAGCTTTACCCCAAAAACGAATTTCGGTTAGAGAAGTATTAATTTGGATTACAGGTTCTCTTGGACTGGTTATATTTGCGAGTTGGCAGTTGAATCCAATCTGTTTAAAGTTATTACCGATTGCAGTTCTGGTGATTTTCTTTTATTCATACACCAAACGTTTCACATGGTGTTCTCATTTATTTCTAGGGTTATCATTGGGATTGGCTCCCGTAGGGAGTTGGATCGCTATAAGAGGGAGTTTTGGTCTGGAACCTTTTTTAATCGGACTGGGTGTTGTTTTTTGGACAGCAGGATTTGATATTATCTACTCAACTTTAGATCTAGAATATGATTTACAAGAAGGATTGTATTCAATTCCGGCTCGTTTTGGACTTGAAAGAGCATTTCAATTAAGTTTAATTATGCATATGATTGCACTAGGATTATTTTCTAGCTTAAAGTTTGCTGCTGGTTTAGGAAAATATTATCTAGTAGCACTTTGGGTTGTGGGTATTTTGCTCCTTTTAGAGAATTGGATGGTTTCACCTAAAAACCTTAATAGAGTCAATCTTGCTTTTTTTCATATTAATAGTATGGTGAGTATCACAATTTTGATTTTTACTCTATTAGAGTTAGGTTTATAGTATTGGTTTGAGTTAGGGGGTGATCTGATGAAACGATTTATTGTTGGTATTACAGGAGCTACAGGTTCAATATATGGAATGAAATTGGTAGAAGAACTTATCAAAATGGATTATCAAGTTTATCTGACTATTACAAAAGCAGGGATTGAAGTAATCACTGAAGAGTTAAAATTACCAATTATGAATAGTGATGATGAAAAAATATATGGTGAATTACTAAGTTACTTGAGCAAAGATCTTCAAATGAGAGAAATAGAGCTAAAGAAACGATTGTGTTATATACCAATTAATCGAGTGGGTGCTTCTATTGCAAGTGGTTCATTTTTGACAGAAGGAATGGCTGTGCTTCCTTGTTCAATGTCTACACTATCAGGAATAGCTCACGGTCGTTCGATGAATTTACTGGAGAGAACTGCTGATGTGATGTTGAAGGAAGGTAGACCACTCCTTATTTCTCCTCGTGAGATGCCTTTAAATACGATACATCTAGAAAATATGCTAAAATTAAGTAAATTAGGAGTGATGATTGTTCCCCCGATGCCTGGTTTTTATTATCATCCTGAAACCATTGATGATATGGTGAATTTTGTCGTGGGAAAGATTTTAGATCGTTTGAGGATACCACATGAATTATTTCAACGATGGGGGGAGAAATAATTAAGAGTTAAGAATTAAGGTTTTATAATTCTCAATTCTCAACTCTTAATTCTTAATTAAAAAAAGGGGGAGTAGATGATGTTTTTTTATAACGGGCGTGTTTTAACAATAAATTCAGATAATTCGATTGCTGATTTTTTAGAAATTGATGGAGAGCGGATTAGTCAGGTTGGAGTTTGCGAGAGTAAAAGAAATAATGGGATTAATCTTCAAGGAAAGAGTTTGCTTCCTGGGATGATTGATACCCATATGCATCTTTTAAATTATGGATTGGTTTTGCAGGCAGTAAATCTGCGTGAGTGTGATTCAGTAGAAGAAATAGCTGTACGGGTGAGAGAGCGGGTTGAAACTGAAGAAAGAGGGAATTGGATTTTTGGTCGAGGATGGGATGAAAATCGTTATGGTGGACGTCTTCCATCAAGAGATGACTTAGATCAGGTATCGCTAGAAAATCCTGTGATCTTAAGTCGAGTATGTGGTCATTTAGCTGTGTTGAATTCTGATGCTTTAGACCGCTTAGGCATAAATGAAACAACATCTGTACCAGAGGGTGGGGTTATTGATCGAGATGAGAAAGGACGATTAACTGGTGTTTTTCGAGAAAAAGCAATGGATTTTGTTTTTGAGTCTCTACCAGATAGAAGCCAAAAAGAGATTGAGGAAGCATTGATTCGTGCTGGTAAGTCAGTATTAAGTTCTGGTATTACGACAATTCATTCGGATGACTTAGATGGATTTTCTGATTTAGAGCCTATTCTTGGATTGTATAGAAAACTTATGAGTGAGGGTAAAATTCCTCGAGTTCATCTCCACATTCGAAATCACCATTTAAAGCAGGCAAGAGAAATGGGATTAAAGACTGGCTATACAAAAGATGGAGTCACAATTGGATCAGTAAAAATGTTTGCTGATGGTTCTTTAGGTGCGAGAACAGCAGCACTCGTAGATGATTATAGTGATCTTTTGGATGAAAAAGGAATCTTAATTTACAGTGATGATCAGTTATATCAGATGGTTAAAGAAGCACATAGTGCTGATTTTTCGGTAGCGATTCATGGTATTGGTGATGCTGCTTGTTCTCAAGCAGTACGGGTTATTGGACGTGTGCAAGATGAGGATTCTAAACCTTATTTGCGTCATAAATTAACTCATGCTCAGATTCTAAATGAAGAGATTATGCAACAGATGGTAGATTATAATATCATTGGAGAGATTCAGCCAATATTTATAAATACAGACCTTCATTGGGCACAAAGCAGAGTAGGGGAAAGAATTCAGACCTCTTATAATTGGCAAACCTTATGGCAGAAAGGGATTTCCTTGTCAGGAAGTTCTGATTGCCCTGTGGAGTCAGTAAATCCTCTTTTCGGGATTTATGCTGCAACAACTCGTAAAGATTTGCAAGGTAACCCAAAGGAAGGATGGCATCTTAAGGAAGCGCTAACTTTGGAGCAAGCATTACAATTGTTTACGATCTGTGGGGCATATACTGGAAGTGAAGAAGGAGAACGGGGTTCTTTAGAAATTGGCAAGGTTGCTGATCTGGTTGTTTTAGATAGACCAATTGATCAAATTCCGTTAGAAGAGATAAAAGATGTACAAGTAGTTATGACGATTATGGATGGAAAAATTGTTTATCAAAATGAAATGAGATAGATATACTGAACAAAATTGGAGTGAACAATAATGAGCTATATGGATTATATCAATACTTTCGCCAAATTTAAAGCTTCTGGTGGTTTTAAGCCAGGTCATGAGCGTATTTTAGCTATTTTAGAAAAACTGGATAATCCTCATCAAAAAGTCAAGGTTATTCATGTGGCAGGAACTAATGGAAAAGGTTCTACATCAGCAATGATGGCATCAATTTTTCATCAATCTGGATACAATGTTGGATTTTATTCTTCTCCACATTTGCATCATTTTAGTGAACGGATGCGTTATAACGGAACACCTATTTCTGATACAGAGCTGGAATTGATGATTAAAAAGATCAAACCTATTGTTGAAGAGATTACAAAAAATCCTAAGTTAGGACGCCCTAGTTTTTTTGAGATTACCACTGCGCTTGCTTATTCTTATTTTGCTTATAAGAAAGTGGATGTAGTTCTATTAGAAGTTGGTTTAGGTGGAAGATTAGATGCTACCAACGTGATAAATCCTTTGGCTTCTGTGATAACAACTATAGGACTTGATCATACGGAGTATTTAGGGAATACTTTAGCGGAGATTGCCTTTGAAAAAGCTGGAATTATTAAAGATAATACACCCGTAATTATAGGCGTAGAGGAGAAAGAAGCATATGAAGTAATAGAAAAGCAAGCAATGCTAAAAAATGCCCCACTCTATACACCACTACCAAATGCTAGTTGGAAAAATATTGAGCAAAATTTGTCTCATCAAAGATTTTTCTTAAAAGTAGGAGATAAAGCCTATCCTGATTTGGAACTTGCTTTATTGGGGGAACATCAGATTCGTAATGCCGTATTAGCCATTGAGACTATGAATGTGGTAAAAGAGCATTTTTCAAAAGTTGATGATGAGAAGATTTACAGGGGGTTGCGTGAGGTTAGCTGGCCCGGGCGATTAGAATTGGTTGGAGAAAAACCCTATATTCTGCTTGATGGAGCACATAACATTGCAGGAATCGATGTATTGGCTCAATTTTTAGAAGGGATAAAAGAGAATTATAACAATCTTTATTTGGTGATGAGTATTCTAAGAGATAAAGATATTGAAAAAATGGTTAAGAGAATGGCTCCAATCGCTACAAAGATTATCTTTACTCAAAATGAAAATTCTCGTGTAAGTTCTGCTGAAGAGTTAGCACAATTTGTTGAGAGTAATGATGTTGATATAGAACTAAAACCTAATTTTGAGGTAGCTATAAATGATTGTATTACAATTGCAAAAGATTTGGATTTGATTTGTATAACAGGGTCTTTTTATACTGTTGCGGAGGCTAGAGAGTTACTTTTAGAAAAGATGGCGAAAGTATAAACCATAGTCGTTTTATGATCAAAAGTAATATTCACCATTCCTTCAGCATATATATTATTTGAGAACAATCCACAGAGAAGGAAGTGGTGATATGAGTCAGCAATATGGAAACTCGAGTATCTCATTAATAGCCGGGGTTATTCTTATGGCATTTGTAGCAATAGTTGGTGGCTATTTTGTTGGAAGTTTTGTAATCAATTTTGCTACTCGTGATACTATTGATCCTACTTCAACAGAACCTATAACAGATCAAATTCAATTAACTGGGAAGCCAGAGGAAGAAGGAAATGATAATTTTACTACAATCACCATTCCAGAAAGTAACTATACTCAACAGACTCAGATGGATGGATTGTATGTAATTCAACTTGGAGCATTTAATAGTCGAGTGAATGCAGAGCGTTTGAAAAATGAATTGTTAGAAAAAGGATATCCGAGTGTAATTGTCACCGAAGGACCTCCCTATAAAGTTCAGTTAAGAGCTTCTCAGACTAGAAAAGAGGCGGAAGATTTAAAGAAACAGATTAAAGAAGACGGCTATGTTGATGTTTTTATTGCCCACTGATATATAGTGGGCATTTTTTTTGTATATTTCACCATATTATGGCTTCTAATTGAGAAAAGGTATTTACTTTCATGGTACATTTATAATATAATAAACTAAAAACTACATGTATGAAATAAAAATCGTGACTATCAGGAGGGTTATTAATGAAACTAAAAAATATTGCAGAAATATTAGAAGCAGAGTTATTAGCTTGTGATGAAGAAGGATTAAACATGGAAATTAGTACTGCATGTGGCGCAGATTTGATGAGTGATGTTTTAGCTTTTACAAAAGAGAATACTTTGCTTTTAACTGGTTTGGCTCAAATACAAGTGATTCGTACTGCTGAGATGATGGATTTAAATGCAGTAATTTTTGTGCGTGGAAAAGTACCTGATCAATCAGTAATAAAATTAGCAGAAGCAAAAAATATTCCTTTATTGATGACCAAGTTACCATTATTTGAAGCCAGTGGACGATTATATGCGAATGGAATAAAGGGTAGTCTTGAAAGGAAGTGAAAGTTTGATGGATAAAAGCAGAGATTTGTTTGGTAATTTAGATTCACCGTTTCTTTATAAATTGGCAAGTGGTTTAAAAGCGAAAGATGTTATGACTTATAATGTAATTACGTTAAAGAAAGATTTGAAGGTCAAAGAAGCTAAAGAATTAATGCGTTTAAAAAAAATATCAGGTATTCCAATCGTAAATGATGAGAATCATTTGATAGGAATTATTAGTATTGATGATATTATTCGTTGGCTAGAAAAACAAGATCTGCATGTTGAAATAGATCAGTTTATGACCAAAGACGTGGTTTCTGTAGGAGTAGATCAGCCGATAATTGAAATTTTTAAAAAATTTAAAAGATATAAGGTTGGACGTTTTCCTGTTGTGAATGGAGAGAATATTCTGATAGGGATTATCAGTCCTGGTGATGTTGTGATTAAATTATTGCAGATCATTGAGGAAAATATGATCTTCCAACAAGAAGGTTCGACAGTGAAAAAGGTGAAAGGATTTGAAAAAGATTTAGAAAATGATGAAAGCCAGGTTGTTAAATTAGAGTATGAACTTGATGGTTCGGATTTGAACAAAGCAGGAGAAGCTTCAAGTCACTTAAAACAAATTTTATCGAAAATGGATCGTTATTCGGGAAGTTTTATGCGCAAAGTTGCAATTGTTACTTATGAAGCAGAAGTAAATGTTGTAATCCATGCTTATAGAGGAATCATGAAGGTGTGGATTAATCCAGAGTTTATTAAGATTGTCTTTGAAGATGAAGGGCCAGGAATTTCAGATATAGAATTAGCTTTGCAACCCGGTTGGTCAACTGCTACTGAGCAGATCCGAGAATTAGGATTTGGTGCTGGTATGGGGTTATTTAATATGAAGCGTTGGTCAGATGAGATGAAAATTGAATCGACCCCCGGTAAGGGAACGATAGTTACAGCGATTATTTATACATGCTAAGTTGAATTCAAAAAAGAGGTGACATAAATGAATATAAATGGATTATTGGAGAAAATACCTATGAAGGTAGTTGTTCGTGGCGATTTAGAACAGGAAGTCACAGGTGGATATATATCAGACCTTTTAAGTCACGTGATGGCAAATGGGCAAGAAGGAAATGTGTGGATTACACTTCAATCACATCAAAATATCATTGCAGTAGGTTCATTAATAAATTTTGCCGCAATCATCGTAGCTTGTGGAATGCCAATTGATAAAAATACAATCGAAAAAGCTGAAAAAGAAGGAATCACATTACTATCTACAGATGAAGGTATATATGAAATAGCAGGAAAAATCAATTCACTAGGAATTTAAGAGATGAAAGAATACCTTGCAGAAATGCATGTCCACACAGTACTTTCTCCCTGTGGTGATCTTTTGATGACACCATTAAATATTTTAGAGAATGCTAAAAAACGTGGAATTGAGATTTTAGCCATTACAGACCATAATTCTGCGGAAAATATGTCAATTATGTTGCAATTAGCAGAAGATTATAATATACACATATTTCCTGGAATGGAGGTCGAAACGCGAGAAGAAGTTCATCTTGTGACGATTTTCGATACATTAGATCAGGTACTAGCTATGCAAGAGATTGTATATAACCATTTACCACCAATAGAGAATGATGAAGATTATTTTGGCCCACAGTTGTTAACTGATATAAATGATGATTATATTGATCGAGTAAATAGACTTCTTGTTATTTCCACTTCCCTTTCGATTGAGGAAACAGTAGCAGAAGTAGAAAAATTAGGTGGTTTAGTGTATCCTGCTCATGTTGATCGGCAGAGGAATAGTATATTAACCCAATTGGGTTTTATTCCACCTGATTTAGAATTTACAGCTTTAGAAGTAACACCAAGATATTTTAAAAATAATGAGTCACATCCTTTCTTAGAGGGGTATTCGCTAATACCAGCTGCCGATGCCCATTTTTTGAAAGATTTACTTGGCTCGGTTATTTTCAGAATGGAAGAACCTACAGTTGCAGAATTAAAAAAAGCTCTCCTTAAGGAGAATGGGCGGAACTTTTATTGGAGGGAAGATTAAATGCGGGAGTTATCATTACATATTTTAGACATTGTTCAAAATTCTATTCGAGCAGATGCGAAAGAGATTAGAATTAGTATTGATATTAATACCACTACTGATCAGATGATTATTCTGATAAAAGATAATGGTTGCGGTATGTCTAATGAGATGATGGAGAAGGTGCTTGATCCCTTCACTACAACTAGGACAACCAGGCGGGTAGGTTTAGGACTACCCCTCTTTAAGGCTGCTGCAGAACGTTGTGATGGCGACCTGGTACTTCAATCCGAAGTGGGTAAAGGAACTACAGTGAGGACTTTATTTGGATTTAATCATATTGACCGAGCCCCCCTTGGTGATATTGAAGCAACTATTATTACTTTAATTCAAGGGAAACCGGATATTGATTTTATCTATCATCATCAATATGACGAGCTTGTTTATGATCTATCGACTAAAGAGATGCGGGAAGAATTAGAAGGAGTGCCTTTGAATCATCCAATGGTGTTGGATTTTGTTAGAAAGGATATTCAAGAGGGATTGGAGAATATGATGGAGAAGGGATTAACTTTCTAGTTGGGAGTGAAAGAGATGCCAAGACCACCGAAAGAACGAAGAGTAGAATATATTCCAGAAGTTAAATATTTTAAACCAGCTGGGATACCAATGCGTGATCTAGAAGAAGTTGTTGTAACTATTGAAGAGGTTGAGGCAATTCGCTTAAAAGATCAGGAGGGACTACAGCAGGAAGATTGTGCGAAAAGAATGCAGGTATCCCGTCCTACTTTTCAAAGGATTTTGATGGAAGCTAGAAAGAAAGTTGCTGATGCATTGATTCAGGGCAAAGCGATCCGCTTTGAAGGTGGAGATTATCGGCTTGCTGGGAAGAAGATGCGTTGTCGAAATTGTAAGGAAGAGTTTGAGGAGAGTAGTGGAGAGAATTGTCCAGAGTGTGGGAGTGTTATAGAGGGGTAGGTTAAAAATTGCTTAATACAATTTTATTTATGCTAAAGAAGACCAGATGAATGCATCTGGTTTTTTTACGTTGTTGGATCGTTTATATACGTTAATGACGATATTTCAACATCATACTAAGGGATATTTTGTATTTGTAAATGAAAAAAGAAGGAAAACTAATGTAAATTGACGAATATTATTATAGGGCTTTTTACCTAAATAATTAATAAATAAGTTTAAAGAATAAAATATGAAAATAAAAGAGTGGTTTTATATACAGAAGTTTTTTAGGTTTTTTGATGTGCTTTATATTTTTGATACTTTTAACGGCTAATTTGTGTGTTTTAGCTATAAAAAATGATGGAGGTGTTTTTGTGAATAGAGCTAAAAACGATGCAACCCTAAAAAAATTAGGTGATATTTATCAGTATTATATTGCACTTTTAGAATGCTTTAAAATGAATGAGAATGAGCGAATTCAAATTGAGGTTTGCGGAGATGTAAGCAAAATTTCTAAGAACGCATCTTTTCAAATGGAAGTAAAGCATCATATTGGTAATGATTTACTTGGCGAGAGAGATATAGATATTTGGAAAACCCTTAAAAACTGGGTTATAGAATATAATCGAATTAGTGATTTCAGCCAACTTATATTATTTACAACCTCAGAAATTACGGAAAATTCTTTATTTATGAATTGGAATGATAAAAACAGCTCTGAAAAACTAAAAACAATAAAAGCTATTGGTAGTGTTGTAAAACATAGAGAAAAAGATTTTAGAAAGTTATATAATGAGATCTTTTCTGAAAACTATGACGAAGGTATATTAGTAAATGTTTTGTCTAAGTTTGAGATTTTAACTAAGCAAGTGCAAATTGCTCGAATTGATAAGGATTTTAGCTTACACATAAAACATATTCCAGAAGTGAATAGAGAAAAATTTATTGCAGTTTTACTTGGCATAATTGTTGATAAGGTAAAAAATGAACCGCATTTCTGGGAGATTACATATAAAGATTTTGAACAGATTTTGCAGGAAACATCGTCATTATTTATGAAACCTGATGTGGCTCCATTACCTATTGAATATGCAGATTTAATTCCTAGTGTTGAAATCGAAACTGCACATCAAGACAAAGAATTTGTGAAGGCAATAAAAAAAATTCAGTATGATAAACAGATACCAAGAGCAATTAAGGACTATTGGCGAACTAATATGACCATCATAAAATATTACAGAAATAATCTTGGTTTTAATAAAAATTTATCTAATTATAGAGATAATTTAGGAAAAAAACTACAAAATACAAAAGAAACATTGAGGATTGATCATGAGGGGTCTGACCGTTTAGTTCAAATAAAAGAATCTAAAAAGTTATATAGTAGTACAATGGCTTGGGATGCAACGCCTTTTCAATCGGTTAATCCAAATCAACCTTTTTTCCAAAAAGGGATGATACATGAGATTGTTGAAAGCGGAGACTTTTCTTGGGATGTAGGTGATGAAAATGAGTATTAAATATTTGAAGATATTATCATTAAATCCATTTTTGATGGGAAAGATTTTTCAGAATTTTTTAGAGGGTTATGGTTCGCCGGTTGAGTTTAAACTAATATTCTATGTCTTGCCTATTATTCTTTATAAAGACTCAAGGGATAAACTATCAACTGCAAATAAGACAAGCCGAATTGATACACTGTTTGGAAAAAAATGTACTTATGGTGGAGATGAAAACTTAAAATTATCGGGGAAGGTGAATTTATCTGGTTTTTTGGAGCGTTTTGAAGAGTTAAAGGAACTGACAAAGACGACGCTTATAGTATTGTCAAATGAGGAAAAGATACAAATTGGAAATATGATAGTACTGAAGCAAAAGGATAAATACGACAAATATTATGGTAATATAAGAGCAACACTGAAAGCGGCTTATTATTTAGGAGTTATTCTCGCTAAGACTTCAACCGATAATTTGGATAATTTCTTGGGGGTGAGTGTTGCATGAAAAGCTATATAAGTGCCATAGTGATTTTTAATGAAAAGGGAGAAAAACGGTTTGTCGATTTTAAACAGGGCGTAAATATTATTACAGGTGACTCAAAAACCGGTAAAAGTGCTTTACTTGAAATAATAGATTATTGTCTTTGTAGTTCAAGATCTACCATCCCGAAGGGGAAGATTACAGAATTTGGTCATCTTTTCTGTCTTTTACTTGTTATAGATAATTATTCTCTAATTATTGCGAGAAGAAATTGGAAACATGGCGGTAAAATGTATATTGCTACTGAAAAGGTAGATTATTCATTTGAAAGCTTAGATTATAATTATTTTGCTGATAAAACATTTGTACTGTCTAAAACGGTACAATATACAATAGAGAATAAGCTTGGCTTGCAGGTATCAAATTTGGAAACTGATGACGAGAGTAGGAAAGATAAAAAAGCATCGCTTAGAAATATGATATCATATATGTTTCAGCATCAAAATTTGATGGCTAGTAAGTTTGCGCTATTTTACAGATTTTCAGATTATTATAAACGCAAAGATGTTATCGAGCAGTTTCCAGTTTTTGCAGGAATAATAGAGCAGGATTATTACAGTAGTCTTATTAAACTTAATACGTTAAAAAAAGATCTTAAAAAGTTACAGAAAGCCGAATTGCAAAACAAAGCTGTCACTCAAATTGCAAAGGAAAGATTTTTGCCAATATTGAAGAATTATTGTAACTATTCAGTCGAATCAACAAATTCGTACTAAATCTCATTAAGTTTTTTACTGTTTTAATTTTTTCTTTTAATTTAAAAATACACATAAAAGTTGTTCCAAGTTGGCTTGAAGTGTTGAAAATGCTGTCTTTCGCT
>DAOVRZ010000009.1:0-79439 GCA_030627905.1 Halanaerobiales bacterium | reverse complement strand
AACTAATCACAGACTACAAATTAGATGTAAATATTACTAGCGATGTAGCAATGATTAAAGAGCGACTTCCCATTGTCTGCAATCATATAGAGTGTAAAGATTTATACGTTGATGGTGGCTACTACCTTAAAGAAAACGATAAACAATCACTACCCCAAAATGTGAACATTCATTTTACTGACATGACAGGCAAAAAAGTTAAAAACAAGAAAATACCATATACTAAATTTGCTATAGAAGAAGACTATACTGTTACTAGTTGTCCAATGAGTAATGTACCAATAGATTCAAAATTTAAGTCAAAAAACAAAGTAATTATAGCTCATTTTAAACACGAGTACTGTGAACAATGTAAGCTCATAGAAACTTGTCCTGTAAAGAAGCAAAAAAAGAGTTACGTATTCCGTGTAAAATTGGAAGCAATTGAAAATCAGAAAAAACGTGAAGAAATTAAAACTAATAGAAAGGAAAATACCAGTAAACGTGCTGCAATAGAGTCTACAAATTCTGAGCTAAAACGTCAACATGGAATTGATCATTCAAGAGTACGTGGGTTGAATAAAATAAACATGGCAGCAGGTTTGAAAATTACTGCATGTAACATAAAAAGGATGGCAAAATATATTATCAATAAATCTAGAGATATTGGAAAATCAGGAATACCCAACTTACAGGGAGTAGTCTGTCCAATTGCAGATAAATAAAGGATTTAATGGCATAATAAACCAAATATATATTAAAGATTAAAGATATATTTAGTAAATATCGAGAGGTGTAGAATGATTATTACCATATTATGTCACAAAAACATCCACGCAGATACAAAGGATATTTTTAAAATAGGTTTTTGCAGCAGAGTCATATAAGTTGAATATATTTACTTTGAACCAATTTAACCATCCCCTTTTTTACCTCAAGAGTTTTTGAACAATTGAAAGTAATTCTTTAAGTTCAGTAATCTGCTCACAATTGTAAACATCTTTTAAAACACCTAATTGATCATATAAAATCGGGTAAATTCCTGCTCTTTTAGCTCCTACTACATCAGAGTAATATAAATCTCCAACATGAACTACTTCTTCGGGTTGTAATTGCATTCTGTCTAACGCTATTTCAAATATCTTTGGCTCAGGTTTTTTAACCCCCTCTACCGTTGAATCCATAATATATTCAAACAAATTAGCTATTTCTAAACGCTTAGTTACTTCCTTCAAAGTACCATCCCAATTCGAAATTATCGCAAGTCTTAATCCCATATTTTTAAGTCCACTAAGCGTTTCTAAACATTGTGGATCGAGCGAATACGCCTTTTTTAAAATATTATCTTTTTCGTACATTAAGGTTGCTAACCTATAGCTTTTTTCTTCTGAAATTCCCGCTCCTTGAAGACCGATAGCATAGTTATCAATCCAAAACTCGCTAGATGAATAATAATCCAAATTTTTATGAGCCTCTTGAAAATGAATTTCAGCGAGCCTAGCTCCTTCTATCCAATTTAAATCACCTAAATTTTCATTAAGTAATGTCTTACTTAAATACTCAAATAAGTCAGACTTTCTTTTTTCAAAGACATCAATCAAAGTAAAACCCGCATCAAAAAAGATTGCTTTTATCATTAAATCACCTCCTTTTATATATTTTTATACCAAAAGTATAAATTGCAGCATAAAAATAGAAATCTCAATCTTGATATGAATTAATTAATATTCATAATTTTAATATTTACCTTGGCTCATGTTTTAAAAATTTAGAAGAGTATCATCGATTTTATCTCATTGATAAATTGTTTTTCTTATAATTTCACATTTTATTTTTATTGCTTATTTTTTATCATTTAGATAATATATAGTAATTTATCATTCGCCAATTTACGTTACTATTCCTTCTTTTTTTATATAATACACAAAAATAATCACTAGTTTTTCTGTAAGAGCAAAGCAATTCACTACATGCACATAAAATTTCAAATCCAAGCTATCCCTCCCCTTGCTCCAACTTACATAACTCTAACCTTAACAATCGAACGTAAGCATCAAATAGGTTCTTTCCAAAGCTATTGGATTTCGCAGTGGAATATGGTATAATAGTAAGTACCATATACACAGGAGGAACACATGGATAGTATAATAAAAATGCTTGATAAAACATTGGATTATGTTTCACATGAATTAGTTGAAGATACACTTTATATAACAGTGATTTCAAATTTAGAGAATGTCAAATGCCCAGATTGTGGAGTTGAAAGTAATAAGGTTCATTCAAAATACAAAAAAAGTTTTCAAGACTTGCCTATTCAAGGTAAAAAGGTAATTATCATTATTAAAAATAGGAACATGTTTTGTATTAATCAAGACTGTAAAAGATATACTTTTTCGGAAAAATTTAGTTTTATCGATTCGAAGGCAAAAAAACCAAACGCCTCATTGATGAAATCATAAGAGTTTCATTAACGCAAAGTTCCATGTCAGCTTCTAAATATCTTTTGAAAACAACAGCTACTATTAAAAAGAGCTCAATCTGTAATTATCTAAAAAAAACCGATTCGAATAGATAAAAATAGCGTTGAATATGTATGCATTGATGATTTTGCGATAAAGAAAAGACACTCCTATGGAACAGTAATGATAGATGCTGTTAAGAAGATTAAAAATAAAGCTGAAAAAGTTAATAAGTTACGTGCTCAAGGTATATCAAAAGAAGAAATAGCAAAGATAACCGGATACAGTATATCAAGGGTGACTGCTTACCTTTCTAAGGACTTCAATCCAGTTCACGGGCAATATGGTGTAAGTAGACCAGGGTTATTGGCTCCATACAGAGATGAAATAGTAACACTCAGAGCAAAAGGGATTACATATAAAGAAATCACAGAGATATTACGGGTCAAAGGCTACACTGGTAGCGTTGCAGCCTTGAGGGTATTTGTGACCAAAGAAAAGCGAATTACAAAAGATCTGCTTGCAAATAAAGAGCCCTCGGAATTAATTGACAAACGATGGATTACAAAACTTCTATATAAGCCAATAGAAAAAGTAAAGAAAATTACTCAAGAACAACTAAATGAAGTTATTAAAAAATATCCAATTATAGCACAGCTATTTGAAATACTTTCTGATTTTAGAAGTATATTAACTGATAAAAAGAGTGATGAACTTTTAGAATGGATTGACAAAGCACGTAAGTTAAAGATAAAGGAAATAGACAGTTTTATTTCAGGAGTACTTGGTGATTATGACTCAGTTATAAATGCAATTACCTATCGTTATAATAATGGATTAGCAGAAGGTAGTGTGAATAAACTGAAAAACATAAAAAGGGTTATGTACGGAAGAAATCATTTTGAATTATTGCGTTGTAAAGTACTGCAACTTGAAGCGTTAAAACAGTAAAATAATATAAAATCTAAGGTGCATAAACGTGATTCATCACCTAGTTAATAGTGCGAATTCCAATAACTTTGGAAAGAACCGTCAAATAATTCCCACATTTAAACTCAATTAAGAACGATAATAATAGCCTTAAAATGATCAAGAATGGGGAGAGTGCGTTAATTATTATGGATTTACTTGAGAGTATAAAGATTATTGAGTTATTTCCTCACATTGAGAATGCAATAAATAAAGCTATTGATGATGAAGACTTTTTATGGTTATCAGCTATTAAAGAACTTGTTGAAAGGTAGAGAGTAATGGAAGTAATTTTCTAAAAAAAGATATATATTTATTCTTATAGTACTTATTCTATTAATGGGATTAAGTATAAAACATTTTCACTATAAAAAAAATAATGTCGAAAAGATACTTGATAAAGTGTACAGTATTATAAACAATGATGAAACTAGTCAATTAGAATATTTGCGGAAAGTACTTAAAATGGAATCAGAAGATGTCTTTTTAGAAATTGCTCAAAGAGATATAATTAGATTTTTAGGAGAATGTAGGGATGTGGATTCGGTTGATTTAATAATTGAATTTTACAAGAAGGAAAGAAGAGATGTATATAAGAAAGGAATTATAATTGCATTAAGTCGAATTGCTTCCTATGACGCAACTAAATTTCTGATAGAGGAATTATCAAAAGCACAAAAAGAATTTGATAAAAGTTTCATTTATGTAAGACTTTTCGAGATGTATTTTATAGCAGATACAAAGACTAAAAAAATAATTTATAATACATATAATAGATCTATAGAAATTAAAAGTATTATACCAGGAAAATATGTAATTCTCTATTTTGAAGGTAATTCTGAAGTTTATGAAATTCTTGATAAAATAGTAGATAGCGAAAACCAAGAAATGAAAGAGTATTTAGCCGAAACACTTCAATATGGTAGGATTAGAGATGTTGATATTATAAAAAATGATCCAAAACTCTTAAAACTGACAAAAAAATTATATGAAAGCGGTAATGAAGACATTAGAGTGTGGATTAATAATTATGTCGAATGATATACATAATAGAGCTCTGGTTTCCAAGGGCTTAGGCTGTTGATATTGTCTATATAAACAGCCTTCTTTATGTGTGCCCGGCAGGGATAATTACAAGTCACCTTTTTTCGATAATTCCATCACCCTTTCATCCCTTGACTACTATAAATGAATCTACTATAATTAGGTAGCGTATAGCAACTTTATCATTAAGAGAGGAGTGAGTTGAATGATTGATCCAATTGCTTTTCGTATTGGGCCCTTTGCCGTTCACTGGTATGGTATTTTAATCGGATCAGGTGTAATTATTGCTTTTATCTTAGCCTTGCGTGAAGGAAAAAGGCGAGGTATGAATCCAGATTTAATTTATGACCTAGTTATTTATGGAGTACCAGCAGGTATCATCGGTGCACGTCTTTATTATGTTTTCTTTCAATGGAAAGTTTTTGCTCAAAACCCGATTAGGGCTTTATATATCTGGGAAGGTGGTCTGGCTATTCATGGTGGCATTATTGGTGGTGTGATTGTTGGAATCTTTGTTTGTAGACATTATAAAGTAAACTTTTGGGATGTTGCAGATGTTACTGGGCCAAGTTTCATTATAGCTCAGGCTATTGGACGATGGGGAAATTTTGTGAATCAAGAAGCTTATGGTTATGAGACAGATCTGCCTTGGGCCATGTATATAAATGGGGCGTATAGGCATCCAACTTTTTTATATGAATCCATTTGGAATATTTTGGTTTTTGGATTTTTACTCTGGTTAAGACGGCGAGAGTTTATCAAAAGAGGCGAGATATTTTTAACTTACTTAAGTCTTTATTCCTTGGGGAGATTTTTCATTGAAGGGTTAAGAACAGATAGTTTGATGTTAGGCCCTATTCGTGTTGCTCAATTAGTTAGTATTTTAACTATAGCCTGCTCGATTGCTTTTGCTTTGTATCAAAGAAAAAGAACTGCAGTGAACTCGTCCAGCTAAAGCTGAACATCGGGGCTTCAGTAGGGGATTCTACCCCCACTGAAGATTAAAAATAATTCCCACCACTTATAGAAGTGGGGGTCTTAACTCAAAAGATAAAGCGCCAAGTTTAGGTGTACAAGACAAGGCATATACATGTAAAGTTACATCGCAGTGTGTACAGATACTTGGTGATTTTCCTATCATATGAGTAAATTAATTTTTCTATGCAAAACTTGAAAAAATTTCTTAAATATATTGACAAAGACTTTTTCGAGTGTTATACTAAATCTAGCAAAAGAAAAAAAATAATAGAGGGAACATCAAGAGTGGTGGAGGGACTGGCCCTATGAAACCCGGCAACCAGCATACTAGTGTATGGTGCCAACTCCTGCAAGGTATCTTGAGGGATGTTCATATAGAAACAACTCTCCCTTGCATTGTATAATCGAGGGAGTTTTTTTATTTGCATTATTACAATAAAATATATTTTTTAATAAAATTAAACAAAATATTTATGTTAATCTTTTAAACAAAAGTTTTAAGAATCATAGTATTCTTAATTAAATTAAATATTTATTTTAGGGAGAAAGGGTGGTATAAATGTCAAAAAGGTATTTATTTACTTCAGAATCTGTGACTGAAGGTCATCCAGATAAGATGGCTGATCAGATTTCTGATGCTGTATTGGATGCAATTTTTAGGGAAGATCCAAATGGACGGGTTGCATGTGAAACTCTATTAACAACTGGTATGGTTTTAGTTTCTGGTGAAATTACTACCAACTGTTATGTAGATATTCCTAAAGTGGTTCGTCAAACTGTTAAGGAGATTGGTTATACACGGGCAAAATATGGTTTTGATTCTGAAACTTGTGCTGTACTTACTTCTATAGATGAACAATCTCCAGATATCGCAATGGGTGTAGATGAAGCTTTAGAATCCAGAGAAGGTGACATGAACTCTGAAGAAGCTATTGGTGCTGGCGATCAGGGTTTGATGTTCGGATATGCAACTCATGAAACCGATGAGTATATGCCTTTACCAATCACGCTTGCTCATAAACTTGCAAGACGTCTGTCTGAAGTTCGTAAAGACAAAACTTTATCATATCTTCGCCCAGATGGTAAGACTCAAGTTACTGTTGAATATGAAGATGATAAAGTAATTAGAATTGATACTATTGTTATTTCAACTCAACATCATCCAGATGTAACTTTAGAGCGGATTGAGAAAGATCTCATTGAAGAAGTTATCAAACCAATCGTTCCAGTGGAATTATTGAATGAAAACACTCGTTATTTAATTAATCCAACTGGTCGTTTTGTTATCGGAGGCCCACAAGGTGATACAGGTTTAACTGGTCGTAAGATTATTGTTGATACTTATGGCGGTACTGCTCGCCACGGTGGTGGGGCATTCTCTGGTAAAGATCCTACAAAAGTTGACCGTTCAGCCGCTTATGCTGCTCGCTATGTAGCGAAAAATGTTGTTGCCGCTGGGCTTGCTGATAGATGTGAAGTTCAATTAGCATATGCTATTGGTGTGGCAGAACCTGTTTCTATCATGGTTGATACTTTTGGAACTCACAAAATTGATGAAAGCAAAATCATTGAACTGATAAAAGAAAACTTTGATTTAAGACCAGCTTGCATTATCCGTGATCTTAATTTGAGACAACCTATTTATCGTCAAGTAGCAGCTTATGGTCACTTTGGTCGAAATGATCTTGACCTTCCATGGGAAAGATTGGATAAGGTTGAAACGCTGAAAAAAGCTCTTAGCTAATTTGATAGAAGAGGCGCTTTCTTAGGAAGGCGTCTTTTTTGTGGAAAGACTTCATCTTTCCCGAAAGACCTGACATTTCTTTTAAAGGAATATTGAATTTAATGTTGAATATACTAAAAAAGATATAGGAAATAATGAAATTTGCAGAATATAAAGGTGGTTTAAGATGGCAGAGATAAAAAGAAAGAATGTGATTAGGGGACTTAAATTATCCCTTAGTATAAGTATAGTAGTAACAGTTATTTTATTAATCCGAACGATAGACTTAAAAGAGTTACAACAATTAAAAAAGATCAGAATCGAGTATCTTGCACTTGCTTTGGTTTCTATGTTTATGATGTGGGTTTCTCAAGGAATTAGGATGAAAGTTTTAGCTACAGCATTAGGAGAAAGGATTAGTTTTAAAGAAGCTACAAAAAATTATCTTGCAGGAGCTTTTGTTTCTAATGTTACACCTTTTGCATCTGGTGGTGGGCCAATTCAAGTTTTATTTTTACATCGACAAGGGATGACGTTAGGAAAGGCATCTTCTATTATTATCGTTCAATGGGTATTAAGACATCTTTTTTTTGGCCTGTTAGGTCCGATTTTTTTCTTTTTTTATCGGGATTTGATAGACCCAGGGAAACTTCCTGTTGAAATTTTTGAAACTGCAGTGATTGGAAGTATTATAATCACTATATTTTTGCTTTTTTTTGTCTGGAAACCACAGGTTATCCCTTACTTAGCCTATAAACTTATGGGACTACCTGGAGTGAGAAGGTTTTTTAACAAAGATGATAATCGGGTAAAATTTGAAAATTTAATCGAACGTGCCTATCATGAAATAGAGATTTTTCATGATTGTCTCTGGAAGTTAGCGGCTCATAAAAAGTGGGAACTTTTTTGGGCAATTGTTTTAACTGGGCTCTTCTGGCTTTCTTTTTTTATGATAGCTCCGATTGTTTTGCTTGGGTTGGGTGGAAAACCTTATTTTGCTAGGGCTTTAATTATGCAGACCATCATGTTTTTGATTTTACCTTATATGCCTACTCCTGGCGCAAGTGGTGCCGCAGAGTTAGGGTTTGCTGCTTTTTTTGCACCTTTTGTGCCATTACATTTATTAGGTATTATCATGGTTGCATGGCGGCTTTTAACTTTTTATGTTATTATTTTAGTTGGAAGCATTATTGTATTGCGAATATTGGGTAAGAATTCGGAAAATATTTGACAAGGTGCTCTCCAGTTATTAGGAGGGATGAGATTGGCAAATTATGCGGGAGTCGTTGTTGAACTGACAGCTAAAAAAATAAATCGGTCTTTTGATTATACAATTCCTATTCGACTTAAAGAGCAGATTCAAATAGGTAGCCATGTATTAATTCCTTTTGGGCCACGCAAAATCGAAGGTTTTGTTGTAGAATTAAAGGAAAAATCAGATTTTCCACAAACAAAAGAAATTTTAAGATTACTTCATGACTACCCATTATTTGATGAAAAAATGCTTGAAGTGATTAGATGGATTAGTGAATATTATCAATCTGTGTTGATTAAAGTGATTAAAACAGCGATTCCAACTGGAATAGTGGGTAATAAAGTTCAGGTTAAGACTAGACGAGTGATTAGGGTACAAGTTTTTTCAAAAGAAGAGGGAGAAAAAAAGGTAGTCGAATTGAAAAAACGAGCACCCAAACAATCAGAGGTTTTAGAATTTTTATTGCGATATCCTAAACTTGAGATGACTGCTACTGAGCTAGCTACGAGGTTAAAGACTACTTATAGCACGATTAAAGGATTAAAAGATAAAGGTTTAATCATATATGATGAAGTAGCAGTTCAACGGAATCCATATGATGATAATAATTTTTCTCCGTCAAAACCATTGCGACCTAATTTTTATCAGCATCAAGCTATTTCTCAAATAAATGAAGAGATTGAAAAACGTGAAGAAATTACCATTTTACTAAAAGGTGTTACTGGTAGTGGTAAGACCGAGGTTTATTTACAGGTAATTGCAAAAGCTTTGACTATAGGAAAAGACGCAATTGTTTTAGTTCCTGAGATTGCCTTAACTCCGCAGACAGTAGATAGGTTCAAATCACGTTTTGGAGCAAATGTGGCTGTTTTACATAGTCAATTATCTTTAGGAGAACGTTTTGACGAATGGCGGCGTATTTATAAAGGAGAGGTCAAAATTGTGGTAGGTGCCAGGTCAGCGATCTTTGCTCCTTTCCAAAACTTAGGACTTATCATTATAGATGAAGAACATGAGACTTCTTATAAACAGAGTGATCAGGTTAAATATCATGCGCGTGATGTGGCTATAAAACGAGCTAAACTTATGGGCGCTGTAACTATTTTAGGAACGGCAACACCTGCTGTAGAAAGTTTTTATCGAGCTAGTATCGGTGATTATAAATTGATTGAATTGCCAGAAAGAGTAAACTTAAATCCACTACCCCCTATTAAGATTGTCGATATGCGGCAGGAGTTAAAAAAGGGTAATCGGACAATTTTCTCTAGACCGTTAGATCAGGCTATTCAAAAACGATTAACAGAGAAAAGTCAAGTGATCTTATTTCTCAATCGTCGAGGTTTTTCTAATTTTGTTCTCTGTCGTGAATGTGGATATGTGGTTCGGTGTGAAAACTGTGATGTTTCTTTAACATATCATGCCAACACGAATAAACTTCAGTGTCATTATTGTGATTATATTGAAGATCCACCAAAGAACTGTTCGAAATGTGGGAGTAACCTGATAAAATATTTTGGAATTGGAACTCAGCAGGTTGAAACATTTACGAAAGAACGTTATCCAAATGCCAGAGTAGCACGGATGGATGTGGATACAACCAGGCGTAAAGGGTCTCATGAGCAGATTTTGACAGCTTTTCGTGAGAAAAAAATTGATATTTTGATTGGTACACAGATGCTTTCTAAGGGGCATGATTTTCCAGACGTAACTTTAGTTGGAGTAATAATTGCTGATACAGCTTTACATTTTCCTGATTTCAGAAGTGGAGAGAGAACCTTTCAACTTTTAACTCAGGTTGCAGGACGAACAGGAAGAGGAAAAGAGCAGGGTGAAGTGATTATTCAGACTTATTCACCTGAACATTATAGTATCAAGGCGGCAAAAACCCATGATTTTGATCTTTTTTTCCATGAAGAGATCGGGTATCGGAAAGAGATTTTGCAACCACCTTTTAGTCATTTAATAAATATTGTTATTCAAGATGAAAAGGAAGAACGAGTGATTGAAGAGGCTCATCTTTTAGCAAATCTTTTTCAGAGTCGGATTTATGATGAGATTCCTATTGAAATTTTAGGGCCAGCTCCCGCACCCCTCTCGAAAGTTCGAGGTAAACATCGCTGGCAAATGATCTTAAAGAGCAAAGATGGGGAGCTTTTGAGACAGATTTCCAGAGAATTAATGACAAAATATTATTCTGAACAAAAATCAACTGTGATTGTTACGGTTGATGTTGACCCACTTGGAATGTTATAATAATTTTTGGAGGTGTTTTAAAGTGGCTATTTTTCCTATAAGAAGAATTGGTGATCCAGTATTAAGAACAAAGGCTAAAACAGTGACAGAGATTACCGAAAAAACTAAGAAACTTATTGCAGACATGTTTGAAACTATGTATGATGCACCTGGAGTGGGGCTTGCAGCTCCTCAAATTGGAATTTCTCAACGAATTATCGTTGTTGATGTAGATGATGAGGCATATGCTTTGATAAATCCAGAGATTGTTGAACGCAAAGGTTCGCAAATTGGTGAAGAAGGCTGTTTAAGTGTTCCTGGTGAACAAGAAGATGTTGATAGGGCTATGTATGTTAAAGTTCGCGGATTAGGTATCAATGGAAAAGAGATTGAAATAAAAGCTGTAGAACTTTTAGCACGGGCTTTACAGCATGAGATAGATCATTTGGATGGAGTTTTATTTATCGATAGGAAAGTTCCACGCGGACGCAAATAGTCCGTATACTAAAAGGAGTTGGTAGCATGCGTGTAGTATTTATGGGTACACCCGACTTTGCAGCGACATCTTTACAAGGTCTGATTGATGCAGATTTTGTTAATGTAGTTGGAGTCGTAACCCAACCAGATAAAAAACGGGGAAGAGGTCAAAAAGTGACCTTTTCTCCTGTCAAAGAACTGGCTTTAAAGTATGATTTGCAGGTTTATCAACCGAAAAATGTAAATGATCCAGATTTTCTTAGTGAATTAGAATCATTAAATCTGGATGCCATTATTGTAGTGGCCTATGGTCAGCTTTTAAAAGAAAGATTGCTAACCATGACCCCACATGGCTGTATTAATGTACATGGTTCCATATTACCGCGATATCGGGGTGCAAGTCCAATACATAGAGCGATTGCAAATGGTGAAACTAAAACGGGAGTCACCATTATGTATATGGATAAAGGCTGGGATACAGGAGATATGATTTTAAAAGAAGAAATTGAAATAGGTTCCAAGATGACTGTGGGGGAACTTCATGATAAGATGGCTGTAGTGGGAAGTAGATTACTTGTTGAGAGTTTGCGCCAAATTAAAGAAGGAACTGCCCCACGTATTTTACAAAACCATGATGAAGCAACTTATGCTAAAAAGATAACCAAAGAAGAGTGTGAGATCAACTGGAGTGAGTCTGCTGAGAATATTTATAATCTTGTTCGTGGGATGAATCCATGGCCTGGTACTTATACCTTTTATCAAGGAAAGGTTTTTAAGGTCTGGATGACAAGTAGCGAAGAGAACCTAAAAGTTGGCCAACCAGGTCAGATTATGGGTGTTGATTTAGAAAAAGGAATTCTCGTTCAAACTGGAGAGGGTGGAATTTGGCTTACAGAGATTCAACCTGCGAATAGCAAGAGGATGCCTGCGACAGCTTATCTCAATGGACATAAAATTAATATAGGTGAAGTATTTGAAAATGCGAAGTAAAGAAGAACGCTTTTTTATTAGCATACTCTTTTTGGCTCTCACAGGGATGGCCTTGGTTGCTGGGGCTATCTGGTATTTACAGGTTGTGGGTTTTACAACTATGACCAGGCTGATTATGACTGTACTAGCTGTCTTGTTATCTTGTGTATTTTTGATATTCTCACTCGGGTTTGGAAGTATTTTGATAACTCTGATGATGGAGAAGCCCGTCTCTTGGTTAATTTTTCCGACCCGTCTGGCGGTGGAATATTTATTTCCGATAGCACTTAATTTTGGTCAAGTTTTGGGCTTTTCAAAAGAAGTTTTACAAAAAGCTTTTATTCAAGTGAGTAATCATTTAGTAGGGATCAATGGTATTTCGGTTAAAGGTGATGAAATATTAATTTTATTACCACACTGTATTCAAAAAACTGATTGTCAATTTAAAGTAACTAGCAATGTAGAGAACTGTCGCCGATGTGGACGCTGTCCTATTGATGATCTTTTGAAGTTAAAGGAGAAGTATAATTGTCATTTGGCGGTGGCAACAGGTGGTACTCTTGCTCGTAAAGTTGTTAAGGAGCTCAGACCTAGGGCGATAGTGGCTGTTGCTTGTGAAAGAGACTTAGCAAGTGGCATTCTGGATACTTATCCTTTGCCTGTGACTGGAGTGCTTAACATTCGTCCTGAGGGGCCTTGTGTGAATACACTGGTGGATGCAAAGGAAGTAGAAAAAGCGATTTTACAATTTATCAGGAGGGGTGTATGATGTATTTTCCTTATTTTTTTGATTCAACAATGATTATTGTCCTTCCAGCAATTTTATTGGTTATGTGGGCACAATTCAAAGTAAAGTCTACTTTTGCACAATATTTGAAAGTGCCGAATTCACAAGGGTTTACCGGTGCAGATGTGGCACGAGATATATTAAGAAAAAAAGGGTTAACAAATGTAAAAGTAGAAAGAGTTGGTGGTCAATTAAGTGATCATTATGATCCAAGACAAGAAGTAGTAAGATTATCACCACAAGTTTATGAGGGGCGTTCATTAGCTGCACTGGGAGTAGCGGCTCATGAGACAGGTCATGCGATTCAACATGCAGAAAATTATGCACCTTTAGGAATAAGAACTGCTATTTTTCCTGTTGCTAATATTGGTTCCCGTTTGGGAATTCCCTTGGCGATTTTTGGATTTTTCTTTTTTAGAAGTTCTAATATAATTTTATTAGGAATTCTTATTTATACTGCGGCTGTTTTATTTCAGATAGCTACTTTACCTGTTGAGTTTAATGCAAGCTCAAGAGCAATGGCTATTTTGGAGACCGGTGGATATTTGAGAAGAGAAGAGTTACCACCAACACGAAAAGTGTTGAACGCTGCTGCTTTAACTTATGTCGCAGCAACACTGATGGCGATCGCTCAATTACTCCGTCTTTTGGCAATGTTCGGTATGACTCGTGATAGAGATTGATAGAATAATTAGAAGTCAGAAGTTGGAATCAAATTTTCCGAGTTCTGACTTCTTACTTCACATCTGAAGGAGTGACAAAAAGTGAAAGATCAAGCACGCATGATAACATTAAAAATTTTAACTGAGGTCGAAAATGAAAACGCTTATTCAAATTTAAGTTTAAGTCGGGAGATTCAAAAAGGGAACTTAAAAGATCAGGATCGAGGACTGGCAACAGAATTGGTCTATGGGATTTTGCGAATGCGTAATCATCTAGATTATATTATTAATCAATTCTCAAAACGTTCTGTAGAACAATTGGATTTAGAGGTTCGGAATTTACTTCGGCTTGGTGTTTATCAGATGAGATTTTTAGATCGGATTCCAGTACGTGCTGCAGTTCATTCTACTGTAGAATTGGCGAAAATAAATAATCATCAGGGAGTCGTTAAATTTATTAATGGTGTGTTACGAGGTATTGATAGAGGATTAAAAGAGCTGAAGTTCCCTGATCTAAAAACGCATCCTGTAAAACATATTAGTACATATTATTCGCATCCCGAATGGTTAGTCAAAGAATGGATTGAGCGTTTTGGTATTGAAGAGACTATAAAATTTTGTAAAGCTAATAATCAGATTCCAGAATTAACTATCCGCACAAATACTTTAAAAGTTGACCCAGCGACTTTGGCTGATGATCTCTTCGAAAAACATGGTCTAGATATCTTTTTACTCACCTATCCATATGAAGGATTAATCTTGGAAAACGCAGCAGGTTTTAGTCGTTTACAAGAATTTCAGGATGGACTTTTTACAGTACAAGGCCAGGCTTCTATGTTAGCGGCACATTCTCTCCAGGTTGAACCTGGAATGAAAGTTATTGATCTTTGTGCAGCCCCTGGAGGTAAGACAACCCATCTGGCAGCATTAATGGAAAATGAGGGAGAAATTTTGGCGGTTGATATTCATCCTCATAAGATCAAATTGATTGAAAAGATTTGTCAAAGGTTAGGTGTAACTAATGTTAAAACCCTCTGTGCAGATATTAACTCTCTTGAAATGGAGCCTGAACAGTTTGATCGGGTATTGTTAGATGCTCCTTGTTCTGGACTGGGGCTATTGGCTCAAAAGCCTGAAATTCGCTGGTTTAAAAAGCCAGAAGAGATTCAAGAATTGGCTAAATTACAGAAAAAACTTTTTGAAAAAGGTTTTAGTCTATTAAAGCCAGGTGGAATTATGGTTTATAGTACCTGTACCATATCCTTGGATGAAAATCAAAGAGTGATTGATGAAGCACTGAAGATGGAAGGTATAGAATTGTTAGATTTACGCCATCTTTTACCTGGTGAAGAAAGAGAAATTTTAGCAGAAGCAGGATATGACACCCTTTATCTTGAATTAGTACCACATATAAGCGAAACAGAAGGTTTTTTTATTGCTGCTTTCCGAAAATTGAAATAGGAAAGGTTTTGACTTAAATGGAAAAAATTGATCTTAAATCGAAGACACTAGATGAATTAAAAACTTTTTGCATAGAAGAACTAGGAGAGAAAGCTTTTCGGGCAAAACAGATTTTTCAATGGATTCATCAAAAAAATGTAATATCATTTAAGGATATGAAGAATATCTCGAAAAAACTACAGGAGCGGTTAGAAGAAGTAGCTTTCATTGAAGAATTGATTCCTGTAACTCGAAGGAAATCAAAAGATGGAACGATTAAATATCTTTTTCGTCTAAAAGATGGAGAAACAATTGAAAGTGTTTATCTTCCATATGCAGGTGGTCGAAAAAGTGTCTGTATCTCTAGTCAAGTAGGGTGTGGAATGGGCTGTACTTTTTGTGCCACTGGTTTAGGAGGATTAGTTCGTAATTTAACTCCAGCAGAGATGCTTGATCAGATATATGTGGTTCAAAGAGATCTTGATGTGAAAATTACGAATGTAGTTTTAATGGGAATGGGGGAGCCTTTAGCAAATTATAATAATTCTCTAAAGGCAATTCAATTAGTCAATCATTCTGAAGGTTTGAATATTGGAATTCGACGGATTACTCTTTCAACTTGTGGATTGGTTCCCGAGATTCGTCAGCTTGCAAAGGAAAATTTGCAGTTGGTTCTTGCAATCTCTCTTCATGCTTCCAATGATGAGTTAAGAGATCAGATCATGCCTATAAATCGAAAATATTCTCTTCAGCAATTGATTGAAGTCTGTAAAGAATATACTTTGATCACTAACCGACGAGTAACTTTTGAATATGCTTTAATGGCTGGAGTGAACGATACAGAGAAAGATGCAAGTAAGATGGCAAATTTATTGAAAAATCTTCTCTGTCATGTGAATTTGATTCCGATCAATCCAGTTAGTGAAACTGGTATTGATAGACCTGATAGTAGTCAAATTAAAAAATTTCAAGAGATTTTGCAAAACAAAGGTATTGAGACAACCTTAAGAGAGGAAAGGGGTACTGATATTGAAGCGGCTTGTGGACAACTCAGATCTCGTGAGTTGGGGATGGAGCGATGAGCTTTATGCGTAACTTACTTGGAAGGTTGGGCTTAAAAGAAAGCACGAAGAATGAAATTAAAAGTTCTTCTAGTGGAGAAAGTGATACAACTAAAGATCAGCATAATACTGTTATTTTTAAGAAGTTACAAGTTATCGATGATGCAGATGAAAATACCACGATTGTTTTTAAAAATAAACGTAATGATCTCCCAATTATTGAAGTTTTAGAGGGTAATGATGCTGGTATAAAATATACATTACAAGGTAAAATTATTTCTTTTGGAAGAAGAGAGGATAATCAGATATTTATTAATGATCCCAATGTTTCTCGTTATCATGCAAGAATCATTTTTCAGGGAGAGTGGCAGATTGAAGATTTAGAAAGTACCAATGGAGTATTCATTAATGGTCAGAGGATTAAGAAGAGTCAATTAAAATCTCATGATGAGATTTTAATTGGTTCAACGTTAATGAAATTTCGATTAAGATGAGGTGGTTTTGATGGAGTATGGAGTAAAGAGTGATCTGGGAAAAGTTAGAGAGATTAATGAAGATAGTTATTTGATATTGGAGGGTGATTTACCAATTTTTGCGATCGCTGATGGAATGGGAGGTCATTTAGCAGGGGAAGTTGCTAGTGCTATGGCTATTGATGTATTTCGTCAATATCAGGGCCAAAAAGAAGATATTAGGAAAATGTTAACTGATCTGATTTTGGAAGGCGATCAACGTATTTATACTAAACAACAAGAGGACGAAAATTGTAAGGGTATGGGGACAACTTTGACCAGTGCTGTCATTAAAGATAATTTGCTTTATATTGGACATGTTGGTGATAGTCGAGCATATTTATATAGAAATAATGAGTTATTACAGATTACTACTGATCATTCTCTTGTCAATGAACTTTTAAAACAGGAGCAAATTACTGAAGAAGAAGCATTTCATCATCCCCATAAAAATTTACTACTCCAAGCTTTAGGTTCTGGTAATGAATTAAATGTTGAAATGAATTGCTTTTCATTGGAAAGTTCTGATATAATAATTTTGTGTTCTGATGGTTTAAATGATATGTTAACTGATGAAGAGATTGTAACGCTTCTAGAGCGTGATGGTTCTTTACAGGAGAAAGCTGAAAGTTTAGTGGACACTGCAAATAATAATGGTGGTCAGGATAATATAACAGTTGTTCTGATTCAGCCCGTTGCCAATAGCTGAAACAAGGTGGTGGCTTGAATGATTGGAAAAGTTTTAAATAACAGATATGAGTTAAAAGAATTAATAGGCGAGGGTGGGATGGCACTGGTCTATAAAGCAAAAGACCAGTTTCTTGATCGCTGGGTTGCTGTAAAGATTTTGCGCCCCCAGTTGGTTTCTGACCATGATTTTGTACGACGTTTTCATCGAGAGGCCAAAGCAGTGGCCAGTCTTTCACATCCTAATATTGTTAATATTTATGATATTGGTCAAGATAATAATATTCAATACCTTGTGATGGAAAATATTCAGGGTGAGAATCTTCATGAGAAGATTAAAAGATCTCATACGGATAAAAAAATACTACCTCCATATGAAGCATTTAATATAGCCAGTCAAATATGTGAAGCTTTAGTAGTAGCACATCGGAATCATATTATTCATTGTGATATCAAACCACACAATATTATAATTACTAAAGAGGGTGGAGTTAAAGTTACTGATTTTGGAATTGCGCGGGCAATGAATTCGGCAACGCTGGCCCAGACTGAAACAGTAATAGGAACAGCACATTATTTTTCACCAGAACAGGCAAAAGGTGGTACTATAGATTCCAGTTCAGATATTTATTCACTTGGTGTCGTTTTATATGAGATGCTAACTGGACAAGTTCCTTTTAAAGCAGATAGTCCTATTTCTGTTGCCTTAAAGCATATTAATGAGGAACCACAAATGCCTAGTGAGCGTAATCGAAAGTTACCAAAACGGGTCGATGCTCTTATTATGAAAGCTTTAGCAAAAGAATCAAATCAACGTTTTCAAGATGCTTCTGAGATGCTTCGGGCATTAAGAGGGATGGCGAAATCTTTTGAAACTAATACTCAGAAAAAGGAAAAACTAATAGCAGACAATGATCAGACTCAAGTGATGGCTCCTGTTCGTGAAAAACGTTCAAGATCCAAAAAGGGTTCTGAACGTAAGGAACCCAAAGAAGTTCAAGAAAGAAGTTTTCTTGAAAGGATAGTTAAACCTTTATTAATTCTGATAGTTACTTTCATTCTTTTAGGAGTAGGTGGATTATGGGCATTAGATAAATATACCCGTGTACCTACTGTGATTGTACCTGATTTTGTGGGTTTAAGTCGAGAAGAAGCCGATTTTACTGCAAAACGGAAAGGTTTAAGGGTAAAATTTAGTGAGTTTCAGGTATCTAGTCCAGAAATACCTGCTGATCATGTAGTCTCCCAAGAGGTTGATGATGGGAAAGAAGTAAAGAAAAATCGAGTTATTAATTTGACTTTAAGTAAAGGTGCTACAATGACCAGGGTTCCTAATCTGATTGGAAAAGATGATAGGGAAGTTCCTATTGCATTGCATGAAGCAGATTTGGTTCTTGGAAAGGTAGAATATCAATATACGTCGAAGATTCCCAAAGGTGAAATCATGACACAGAGTCCTGTTGCAAATACTGAACTAAAGAGCGGCTCTTTTGTGGATTTAGTTTACAGCAAAGGGCCAGAACCTATGATGGGTAATATTCCTAATTTAATCGGACTGACTCAAGATGAAGCCGAACGTAGGATTCTGGAAGAGAATTTTGTCGTTGGTGAGATTATCGCAGAAGAATCAAACCGTTTTAAAGAAGGTAAAGTTACAGAGCAGGGTGTAGCGCCTGGTACACGGATTTCAGAAGGAACTCCAATTAATCTAAAAGTAAGTACAGGGCTAAGAAATCCTAAAGGTTTAGCTGTCAATTCCTTCAATGTAGATGTTACTGTATTTCCTGGGCCATATGAACAGCAAATTCAAGTTGTAGTGGAAGATGATAATGGTCGTGAAATTATTTATGATAAAATGCATCACCCGGATGATAGATTTTCTATTAAAAATATTCACACTGTTGGTCAGGCATTACTTCAGGTATATAACAATGGAGAATTGATTGAAGAAAGTAGAATAGGTTTTTAACAATATTCTCGGAAGGGGTTATTGCTCCTTCCGAAAATTGTTAAACTCAATTAGGGGGTTATTATGAAATCAGGTATTGTCATCAAAGCATATAGTAGCTTTTATTATGTCAAGGATGAAGAAGGAGAACTTTTTGAATGTAAACTTCGTGGTCGATTTAAAAAAGAACGGAAGAATGCAATACCAGGTGATCAGGTAGTCTTTGAAGATTTAGGTGCAAATTCTGGGATAATCGAGGAAATCAAGCCCAGGAAAACTCTATTAACCAGACCTGCGGTAGCCAATGTTGAGCAGGTGATTATCACTTTTGCAGCAAAAAATCCTGATTTCCATTATAAGCTTTTGGATCAGTTTTTAATTATGGCTGAAGCATCAGAGTTACATACGGTAATTTGTCTAAATAAAGTTGATTTTGTTGATATTGATGAGGCACATGAGATGCTTAAAATCTATAAAGAAATAGGTTATCAAATCTTCTATTGTAGTGCGAAAACTGGATACGGTATGGATGAATTAAAAAATCTTTTAAAAGATCGGATATCTGTTTTTGCAGGTGCTTCAGGTGTTGGAAAGTCTGCTCTGTTAAACATTGTACAACCTGGCTTAAAATTGCAGACTGGAGAGTTAAGTGAAAAGATCCAAAGGGGTACTCATACTACACGGCATGTTGAACTTTTACCATTAGATCAGGGTGGTATGGTGGCAGATTCTCCAGGCTTTAGTTTTTTTGATATGGAATTCTTGACTCCAGAGGAATTACCTTATCTATTTCCAGAGATGGTTAGCTATATTGGGCAATGTAGATATCAGAATTGTACGCATGATCATGAGCCCAAGTGTGCAATAATAAAAATGGTGGAAGAAGGCAAAATAAATAAAAATCGTTATGAAAATTATCTAACCTTTTTGAAAGAGATTCAGGAGAAAGAGCTGGAAAGGAGATTTTAGTTTGAGAAAAATTAAAATTGCGCCATCTATTTTGACAGCAGATTTTAATAATTTAAAAAAAGAGATTGAATCTATTAAAGAAGCAGAGTGGTTGCATCTAGATATAATGGATGGACACTTTGTACCAAATATATCTTTTGGACCTAAAATAGTTTCAGATTTGCGTAAAATAACCGATCAGGTTTTGGATGTTCATTTAATGATTTCAGAACCAGATAAATATATCCCACATTTTGCAAAGGCAGGGGCAGATTTTATTGTTGCTCATCAAGAAGCATCCATACACTTGCATCGGACTGTGTATATGATTAAAGATCTTGGAATAAAAGCTGGGGTGGCCTTAAATCCTGCAACTCCTGTGAGTGCTTTAGAACATATTTTACCTGATCTTGATATGGTTTTGATTATGAGTGTGAATCCAGGTTTTGGTGGTCAATCTTTTATTCCTGCTAGTTTAGAGAAAATTCGTTTGATACGCCAAAGAGCGGATGAATTAGGTTTGACAGATTTAGAGATTCAAGTAGATGGTGGGGTTAATCTAAAGACTGCTCCGAAAGTTATTGAAGCAGGTGCTAGTGTGTTGGTAGCAGGGTCAGCGGTAATTGGGGCAGAAGATCGTACTAAGGCGATTCAGATGTTGCGTAATAGCGGAGGGAAATTATTATAAATTGATAAAAAACACTTGCAGAGTTTAATATTTTGTTGTAGAATAAGAATACATTGAAAATTAAATAATATTTTATCTTCGGGGCAGGGTGTAATTCCCTACCGGCGGTACAGCCCGCGAGCCACTAAAAGTGGTTGATCTGGTTAAATCCCAGAGCCGACAGTTAAAGTCTGGATGGAAGAAGATAAGAAATAGAGTGCATTTTATGATTACGTGTATGTTTTATTGAGTATACGTATATGGTATCTCTATTTTTGTGGAATACTAACCTCGGAGAATATAAATTTTCCGAGGTTTTTCTTTTGTAAAAAAGGAGGTAAGAACATGATCGAATATATGAAGATGGCGTTAAAATTGGCTGAAGAATGGAAGGGTTCGACGAGTCCCAATCCAATGGTTGGGGCGGTTGTTGTGAAAGATGGAAAAGTTGTAGGAAAAGGTGCGCATAGGCGAGCTGGGGAACCTCATGCGGAAGTTTATGCTCTTGAAGAGGCTGGTAAGTTAGCAAAGGGCAGTACTTTGTATGTAACTTTAGAACCCTGTGCACATCATGGCAAAACACCCCCATGTACTGAGAAAATTATTGCTAGTGGAGTTAAGAAAGTAATAGTTGCTATTGAAGATCCAAATCCATTGGTAGCGGGGCGAGGAATTAGTCAATTGCGTGATGCTGGAATTGAAGTGGTTGTGGGAATGTGTGAGAATGAGGCAAGAAAGTTAAATGAGGTTTTTATTAAATATATGACAACTGGAAAGCCATTTGTAATTTTGAAGACTGCGATTACTTTAGATGGTAAAATTGCAACTTTAAGTGGTGATTCTAAATGGATTACCAATGAGATTGCCAGAGTCAAAGTTCATCATCTGCGGAATATGGTAGATGGAATACTAGTCGGAAAGAATACACTACTTAATGATCGTCCAAAGTTAAATGTAAGATTACCTCGAGGTGGTCGTGATCCACAAAAAATCGTGTTGACTACTAGCCTTGATATTGACTCAGAAGAGCTAAAGATGATGCCTATTTATCAGTTAGCGCTAGAAAAGCCTTTGATACTTGTTGGAGCAGAAGAGATGGTGACAAAAGATAGAATTGATAGTTTTGAGAATATTGGAGTTGATGTTATTACTGTGCCTTTAGTTGAAAATGGTTTGGATTTAGATAAATTACTATTATATCTTGGAGAGCGTGGGATTACTAGTTTGTTGTTAGAAGGTGGAAGCGAAGTTTATACCCAGTTTTTGAGCGCTGGTTTGATCGATAAGGTTTACATCTTCCAGGCACCTATAATCGTTGGAGATGATGGTTTAAGTTGGGTTCAGAAGTTAGGAGTGAATCAGATTGTTGATGGAATGCGATTAAAAGACGTGGAGTTTGAACCGATTGCTGATAATATGTTGACAGTTGGCTATTTTGCTTGACATAGAGAGAAGAAATGGGGGAGGGCTTAAATGTTTACAGGGATTATTGAAGAGGTTGGTACGGTATTAAACATAATGCATGGGAGTAATTCAGGTAGCCTTACAATCTCAGCTAGAAAAGTTTTAGAAGATGTAAAATTAGGTGATAGTATTGCGGTAAATGGTGTTTGCTTAACTGTTACATCATTTACAACTGAAGAATTTGTTGCTGATGTGATGCCTGTTACTTTGAGTAAGACAAATCTTGCTTTGCTTTCTCCAGGTAAGAAAGTTAATTTGGAAAGAGCTTTAAGTTTAAGCTCACGATTGGGAGGTCATCTGGTAAGTGGTCATATTGATGGAGTAGGAAAGATAGTTAGTATGACCCAGGTGGATAATGCGATTTTAATTGAGATTGAAGCACCAGAAAAGCTGAAAACATTTGTGATTTGTGAAGGTTCTATAGCAGTAGATGGAATCAGTCTTACTGTGGCAGAAATATTACCAAAAGGCTTTATTATTTCTATCATTCCACATACAGCTTCAAAAACTACATTGTTAACCAAACACGTTGGGCATCTTTTAAATTTGGAAGCTGATGTTGTTGGGAAATATTTATACCATTTTGCTCAATGTTCTAAGAGAGAAGAAGCAAATTCTTATCAGAGTTCTGGAGTAACTAAGGAACTACTTTTTAATAATGGTTTCTTTGGTTAGATTTAACGATATTTCAGAAGGCGGTTTTCTGAGAGAATTCCCCCTCTTCTATAGGTGGGAGCAGAATATTTATAATAATTTTAAAACTTAAGTGGGAGTTCATATCTCCTTCTGAAGTCGTTAAACTTAAGAAATAATAACTTGTTATAATTTCGACGTTAATACTAGGGAGGGGAATAGAGATGGCATTAAATACAATAAAGGAAGCATTAGAAGATTTGAAAAATGGAAAGATGGTTATAGTTGTGGATGATGAGGATAGAGAAAACGAAGGTGATCTGGTTCTGGCTGCGGAAATGGTTACACCAGAAGCCATAAATTTTATGATCACTCATGGAAAAGGATTAGTCTGTATGCCAATGGAGGAAAAAGATCTAAATCGCTTAAACCTTTCTTTAATGGTTCAAAAAAATACTGACACCCATCAGACAGCATTTACGGTTTCTGTTGATTATAAAGATACTTCTACTGGGATCTCGGCTTATGAGAGAGCTTTAACTATAAAGGAATTGATTAATCCTGATCGTTTTCCTGAAGATTTCAAAAGACCTGGTCACATTTTTCCATTACAAGCTAAGGATGGAGGGGTATTGATTCGTCCAGGTCATACAGAAGCTGCAGTTGATCTGGCAAAACTCTCCGGGCTATATCCTGCAGGAGTAATCTGTGAGATTATCTTAGAAGATGGGACAATGGCCAGACTCCCGCAACTTTTGAAGATGGCAGAAAAATGGGATTTGAAAATAATATCTATTGCTGATTTGATTAAATATCGTCAAAAGTTTGAGAAACAGGTGGAAAGAGTCGCTATTGTAAATCTTCCAACCAAATTTGGAGAGTTTACCATGTCCGCCTACTCTGCGCCCGATTCTAATGAACCACATCTAGCATTGGTCAAAGGTGATCTTTCTGACGATAATCCGATTTTAGTGAGAGTGCATTCGGAATGTTTAACAGGCGATGTTTTTGGTTCAGAGAGGTGTGATTGTGGGGAACAGTTGGCCCGTTCTTTGCAGAAGATTGATGAGCTTGGTCGAGGAGTTTTATTATATCTTAGGCAGGAAGGTCGTGGAATTGGGTTATTGAACAAGCTGAAAGCATATGAGTTACAAGAAGAAGGTTATGATACAGTGGATGCAAATTTGAAATTGGGATTTGAAGCGGAACTTAGAGATTTTAGTGTTGGTGCTGCTATTTTACAAGATTTGGGTATTCATCAGATTAAGTTGATGACCAACAATCCATTGAAGATTACTGGATTGACAGAAAATAATATTGAGGTAGTAGAAAGGGAACCTTTAGAAATTCCGCCTACCTGTGCAAATGTGGGGTACTTAACAACTAAAAAGGAGCGGATGGGACATCTTTTGAGTTAAGAGTTAAGAATTAATGAGTAAATTAAAGGGGGCGATTTAAATGTATAAAACATATGAAGGAAAATTAATGGGAAAAGGTTTGAAGTTTGGAATTATTATTGGGAGGTTTAATGAATTTATTTCATCTAAGTTACTTTCTGGTGCATTGGATGCTTTGAAAAGACATGAGGTATTAGATGAAGATGTGGAGATATCCTGGGTTCCGGGAGCTTTTGAAATTCCACTGGTAGCTAAAAAGATGGCTGAATCCAAGAAATATGATGTTGTTATCTGCTTAGGTGCAGTGATTCGTGGAGCTACTCCCCATTTTGATTATGTTTGTGCGGAAGTATCTAAGGGAATTGCTAAGGTTAGCTTGGATTCTGACATTCCTGTAATGTTTGGCATTTTGACTACTAATAATATTGAACAAGCTATTGAACGAGCTGGAACAAAAGTAGGGAATAAAGGTTGGGATGCAGCAGTGGGCGCTCTTGAAATGGCAAATCTTATGCGGGAGATGGAGTAGATAAAAAAAATTCGAAAATAATGAAATTATTAGAAGGATATTTTTAGAGAATGTAGAATATATATAAAGTAAAATTAAATATTATCCTGCTAGGGGAGCCTGATGGCTGAGAGAATGTGCAAAGTTTTCGTACATTGACCCTAATGACTTGAACCAGATAATGCTGGCGGAGGGAAGCAGATTATAAGGATTTATCATCCTGTATTTTTTGTTATTAAACCGTGCCTTTTCTGGGTGCGGTTTTTTATTTTGCAAAATATTTATATTCAAAAAGGAGGAGTTATTTATGCGTGATCCAAAGATCAAAATGATGGTAGAGATGGCGGTAGCTGTGGCGCTGGCCCTGATTCTCAACAATGTAACACTTTTTAAAATGCCTCAAGGTGGTTCAATTAATCTAGAGATGCTACCGATTCTCTTTATTGCTTTTCGTTGGGGAGTAGGAGCAGGCTTTTTAACGGGTACAGCTCATGGTTTATTACAGATGATTTTTGGAGCTTATCTTGTAATGCCGATTCAAGTAATAATGGATTATCCATTACCATTTGCTTTGTTGGGACTTGCAGGGCTGTTCAAAACTAAATTTGACGATCAAAACAGTGTTTTGAAAATCACTATTGGAGTTGTGTTGGGTGTAGTTGGTCGCTTTTTTAGTCATCTGATCTCAGGTGTGGTCTTCTGGGGCCAGTATGCTCCAGCTGGACAAAGCCCTTGGGCATATTCAGCGATTTACAACGGTTCATATTTGATTCCATCTTTATTTATCTGTTTGATTATATTGATTGTTGGAAGAAAGCAATTTGCAAGATTAGATGGGTGAAATTAGGAAAAACTCCTTCGTTGGTAAGTGACGAAGGAGTTTTTCTTTGTTTTTATAGAGAGAGTGGATAAAGTTAGTGCTGGAAATTGAGGAAAAAAGATTATAAACTATACACGTTCCCTCAAGAGTGGCATGGTCACACAACGGAAAGAACCGCCAGACTTAATAATTTCTGTTATATCGATTTCAATCACTTGATAACCCCATTTGTGCAATTGGTTATTGAGTTGCCGATTGATTGGGAGACTTAAGACTTTTTTCTTTCCCAGTGAAAGGACATTGGTTCCGAGAGTGAACTGTTCTTTATCTGAAATTTCGAACAAGTTAAAGCGTTCCTTAAGATGGAACAATTCATCTTTTGCAAAAGCAGGAGGATAAATCAGACCTTCGTTGGAGGAGAGAATGTTAAAAACACAGTCAAGATGGAGAAAGTCACCATTGAAAGGCACCATGATGATTTCCATGTCTGGAAGGAATTTGCGCAGTTGATTGATAGCTTCTTTTGAGGTACGATAGCTGTTTCCAACCCAGACCTGGTTTTCATTTATGAGAACATCTCCCCCTTCAATAGGACCGGCGGTAATGGATTTATACGGGATTCCTTCTTCATCAAGCCAGGCTTTTAAGATCTCTTCTTCACCCTGACGAATGGTTTCTTCAAGTTGTCCCACGATAATCTGTCCGTCCAAGGTGAAGGCCAGATCACGGGTAAAGACCTGCTCGGGAAACTCTTTTTTCGGCGGTAATAGGATGATGTCAATATTTTCCTGCTGTAGAGTTTCCACAAGGGCCTTGTGTTGCTTCATGGCAATGGAAGTATCGATATTTTCTTTAGCAAAATGTGCCTGGGTTTGATTGATTATTTTGCGAATTTTCATGTATCTTGGAGGACAGAGTATAACTTTGTACAAAGGATTATATTCAGTATAGCAGTTTATTTGATGTGATGTGGTTTTTTGACACATAGAAAGACCTCCCTGATGAATCATTCATTTATAGTGTTTCCAGTGTAGGGGCGGTAAATCCAGCGATATTGAAGAAAACAAATAGGAGAATCAAAAAGTCAAAAATTTTGATAGAATAGCGGGCTGTAGCTGTAATCTTAATGAAGGTGATGTCAATACACTCTTGCCCATCGAATTTTAAGTCTTGGATTGGGTAAAGTGTTGGGCATGCTTGGTGAAGATAGAGATTTCCTTTAAAAATATTTGATTAAATTGTCAAGATGAACCATATTATTAATGGGTAATTTTAACTAGTTGGGGTATAATATAAAAAGGATTAATAGTGCAAGTTATCGAATAGTACTGTTAGACTTAAAAAACAAGGGTATTTTGAGACTAGGCGAGAGATAGGTGAAGATAATGAAGATACGTAGGGTTAAGTTTACTTATTTTAGATGTTTTATAGATAATGAATTTGATTTTTGTGATTCAGCAGGGAATATTCGTCCTTTTACGCTTTTAATTGGAGAGAATAGTGCAGGAAAGACAGCTGTTTTAGAGGGTATTGTGAAGGGTTTTGTTCCCATATTGTTATATATTAATAAGAAGGCTGGAGATAAAGCGAATTTAACAAATATGGATATCAATGTCGAAAAAACATGGACTTCAACAGAATTAGATGTTAAATTTGATGGGAAAGAATTCAGCTGGTTTAACAGTAGGCGGCTTTCAACAGCTGTCCAAGACTGGATTGGGACACCAGCAAAATCTCAAAAAGACATTAAAGATTATATTTCTAAAGAACTAATGACCGAAAGTGGTTTTCGTTCTGTTCCTTTAGTATTATATTATAGTACAGCTAGAATTGTCTTAGATGTTCCTATGCGTGCTAAGAATGCAACTATTGAAAACCCAATACAAGCTCTAAACAATTGCTTATCAATAAACAATAATTTTCGAAAGTTCTTTGAATGGTTCAAAACAGAAGAAGAAAATGAATTAAGAATGATGAGGGAGGATCGTACTTATCGCTCACGTGGCTTGGAAGCGGTGAGAAATTCGATCAGAAGAATGATGAATGGATATTCCAACTTACAGATTAAACCTCATCCCCGAAGAATGGTAATTACAAGTCCTGAAGGCAAAGAATTACGAATTGAACAATTAAGTGGTGGATATAAGGCAATACTTTCACTAGTAAGTGATATAGCTAGTAGATTGGCACAGGCCAATCCAAATGCTGAGAATCCTTTAGATTGTTCTGCATTAATTTTGATTGATGAACTTGACATGCATCTTCATCCAAGATGGCAGAGAACAATTGCTCATAATTTGAAGCAGGCATTTCCCAATTGCCAATTTATCGCTACAACTCATTCCCCATCTGTAGTTCAGTCGCTTACTGCAGATGAAGTTCTAAACTTGCAAGGAGATTATACTTATTCTGATAATTATGGTGGTTGGACAGTTGATGAGATATTAGAGTATGAGATGGGAGTTGAAAAACCAAAAGCTCAGATTTATTTAGACATCATGGAACTATTTGAAGAAGCCTTAGATGCTGAAGATGTAGAACAAGCCAAAAAGGAATACTTTAAGTTGAAAAGTATGCTTCATCCATCTAGTGAGATGAGAAAGCTTTTATCATTACAACTTGCTAGTATTGGGGGCGAAACGGGTGATTAAACTTCAACGTCCTCAACCACCAGAGGAATTAACTGAAGAGGTTAAAAAAGAATTGCTGGAAAAATACGAATCTAATGGAGCAAGTGTTTGGAGGCAACCTTATCTGATAAAAAAGTTATTGGAGATGTCAAATAGCAAATGTGCATATTGTGAATGTAGAGTGAATGAGGAGAGTAAGTATATGGAAGTTGATCATTTTTACCCCAAAAATAAATATGGTCACAGGGTTATAGAATGGGGTAACTTATTACCGTCATGCAAAAGGTGTAATGGAAGTTCTAAACGACAACATGACCCAGGTGAAGAGCCAATTATTGACCCGTCTTTAAATGATCAAGATAAATTAGTCATCAAACGAAAGCGAATAGGCGATCAATTAGCTCAGGATATGGCTGATTTATACGAAGAAATTCGCTATCGAATAAAACAATTGCCGGATGATCAGAATTTTTCTAAAAAAGTCAGCAGGAAAGTAACAGCTTTTTTGAGGCAGGCAATACCTCAATCAGAATATGCGGCAACATCAGTTACTATTTTGTTGAATGATGCTAATTTTATGAAAATAAAGCGAATTATGCAAAATGAAGGTATATGGACAAGTGAACATGAGAACTTGTATAAGAGTGCAGAGCAAATTCAGTTGGAATTGAAGTAAATTATCTCATGAACAGGAGATTGATGAATATTACTTTTAGAGATAATATCAGTGAATTTAGAAATATTGATGTTAATAGAGATTTAGATATACTTCAAGGGAGGAAAAGAAAATGACTGCTAAAAGTGATATGAGGATGATCGTCAAAAGGCATTTTAACCCGGCCTTTAAGATGTTGGAAAAGATAGTTGAGACCTGTCCTGATGATTTATGGAATAGTAAAATAGAAAAGGTCCCTTTCTGGCAGCAGATATATCATGCAGTAACAGGAATTGATTTTTGGTTTAGAGAAGGTGGGGAATTTACAGTACCCAAATTTAGCAAGGATATAACAGAGGATTTGAGTAAGGAGTCAAATACTTTTTGACAAAAGATGAGATGAAATTCTATCTGGCCCAGGTTAAAAATAAAGCTGATAATTTCATTATGAAAAGGGAAGAGGAGAGTATGTTTGCACTCCATGGAGTCTATGGTAAACTTACTAACTTTGATATTATTATGATGACTATCAGGCATATTCAGCATCATATTGGTTACTGTAATAGTACATTGAGACAGCAGGGAGCTAAAACTATCGACTGGGTAGGGACGGAAAGATAAGCTAGAAATCTATTTAAAAGAGTAGGAGTGGAGATATGACAATTAACTTTTACAAAAATGATATCATGGTCTCAGTTAACTCACTTTTTCTTGAAATATGCCCAGAAAGAGATTGTAAGGAGCAAATTGAGTATATTTCTGAAGAATTAAATAAATTTAATGAACTATTTAATGAATTTTCTGAAATTGCCCAAAATGAACAGAAGTATAATTTAAACTGGGTTTATAAAAATTCACAAGATAAATTTGACCAGTTGGTAAGAGAAATACTAAAAAAACAATGGAATAGGAAAAAACAACATGATTTAGATAGCAAAATCATTGAAGAATATTCAATAATTCTAAAACACAGAAACCGAATCGAAAAGGGTTTAAAGAGGAGATTTAAGTTGTTTTCTTTTATGTCCTCTTTTATATCTGTGATAGATATTATACTATCATTAATATTAGTCCTTGTAATTTCTGAAATCAGCCATAAAGGGGATTTATATATATCTTCTGAAATTCTTAGTGGGATGTTTGTTTTTTTCTTTGCATTTTTAAAAGTTACCCTTGAAAAATATTTTATAGCACCTAAAGTTGAAAAAATCGGATGGAAGTTATATGAACGCTCAATTAATCAATACAAGAAAATTATAATTATTATTACTACTATGAAACTTGTGATTTACGAAGGGATAGTAAATGATATTGGCGTACCTAATGTTGTGAAGAGTTTAAGACGTGGACTTAAAATATTAAGAAAAAGGGAAAATTAGAAGATAATCCAGCATGTAAGACAAAGATAAAAAAGATTTCAAATTTCTGAAATCCTTTTTCAATTATAGTAGTAATATTGGTTTCTAATATTATTGATATAAAATATGTAATATAGTTAAATAATAGTTATATCTATTAAGGAGGATTTTTCGATGAGAGTAACAATAGTGTTTCATAGTGTTTGTGGTAATACGTATTTAATGGCAAAAGGTATTTCTGAGAGTTTTGCTAATAAGGGTGTAGACGTTGGAATTTATCGAGTTCAGGATACAGATTTAGAGGAACTTTCTTTCAAGTTTCCAGTTGTGAAAGAGTATTTGAAAGAAATTTTGGAGATACCTATTATAAGTCTTGATCAAATTTTAGAAAGTGATTACATATTTATGGGATCACCAACCTACTACGGTAACGTTTCTGCAGAAATGAAAACTTTTATGGATACTTTTTCACCTTTATGGGCTGAAGCTAAGTTGTATGGAAAGAGATTAGTTGCTTTTGCCAGTTGTGGTAATCCTGAAGGTGGTGGAGACTTATGCTTAAGGGCAATCAATATCTTTGCTCAGCATCAAGGAATGATATCTCTTCCAATGCCAGCAAATCTTGTTCAGGGTATGAGTATACCTGCGTATGGACTTCTTCATTATTCAGGTGATATGGGAGATAAGAGACCGGGAAGAGAGTTTAAGAAAGCTGTAGATAATCTGGTTGACTTAATTTGCGTAAAAACAGAGGAAAATCTATTATAATAAATATTTTTTTAAACTCCTTTTTAGGAGTTTTTTCTTTTAAGTTGAGAAAAAATGTTGTAAAATAAGTAGTAGCACACTTATAGTGAGGAGATGTAATATGAAAAGAGCTTTAGTTTTAGCAAACGGAGAATGGGAAGATAATCAAGGATTTTTTCATAAATTGAGAGATAATGTTGATACGTTAGTCTGCGCAGATGGTGGAGCAGAATATGCAATGAAATTAGGTTTAAAACCAGACCGAATTTTTGGAGATCTGGATTCAATAGATCCTGTGGTAAAGAAGAAGTATGAAATGATGGAAATAGAGTTTGTTCTCTTTCCAGTTGAAAAAGATAAGACTGATACCCATCTGGTATTGGATTATCTGATAGATGAAGGGTATCAAGAAATTTTAATCGGAGGAGCATTAGGAGGAAGGCCAGACCATTTGATGGGGAATCTGATGTTATTAACTTATTGTCATAAACATGGAGTAAAGGCGATATTGGTTTCACCGACGGTGGAAATTCAGGTGGTAGAAAGCGAGTTAGCGATACATAAACATAACGGAGATACTTTTTCTTTGATCCCGGTGGATGAGTCAATTGAAGGGGTCACTTTAACTGGTTTTAAGTATCCTCTTACAGATGCTAAGGTATCTCGGGAGAGTACTTTGGGTATAAGTAATATTATTATTACAGACAGTGCGAAAGTCGTAATTGGTAGAGGAAGAGCGTTTGCATTTATTGTAAATCAAAACATGGTATAATTTAGAATAGAGAGGATGTAAAAGATGCAACGAGAAATAAGTTTACAGGTAAAATCAAAATTTATAAACAAATTTAAAAGTGGATATCCATTAATTTTCAAAGAAGCGATAATAGATATGAAAAGTATTGATAAAGAAGGAGCGATAATTAAGCTTGTTGATGAGCGAAATAATTTTATTGCGAGAGGATATTATGGTAAGCAAAATAAAGGCTATGGATGGATTCTCAGCAGAAAAGAAAATGAAAATATCGATGAATCATTTTTTCAAAAAAAGTTAATTGTTGCTTTAAATAAGAGAATATCTTTTTTTAATGTTCCCCAAACAACTGCCTTCAGGATATTTAATGGCGAAGGTGATGGAATAGGTGGTTTGACTATTGATTATTTTGATGGTTATTATTTAATAAATTGGTACAGCAAAGGTATCTATAAGTTTAGAGATGAAGTAGTAAATTCATTAAAGAGAATGGTTGAATACAAGGCTATATATCAGAAAAAAAGATTTGCTTCAGAAGGCAAATATATTGAAGAAGATGGATTTATTCTTGGTGAAAGAGGTCAGTTTCCGATTATAGTGAAAGAAAACGGAGTAAATTTTGCTGTATATTTAAATGAAGGAGCGATGGTTGGAGTATTTTTAGATCAAAGGAATGTAAGAAAACTTATTAGAGATAAGTATGCAAAAGGAAAGACAGTATTAAATACATTTTCTTATACAGGTGCATTCTCTGTCTTCGCAGCAGTAGGTGGAGCCACAAAAACGACTAGCGTAGATCTTGCGAATAGAAGTTTAAGCAAGACAATCGAGCAGTTTAGCGTAAACGAAATAGATTCTGAAACTCAGGATATAGTTGTCGAAGATGTGTTTAACTATTTTAAATATGCTGTTAAGAAAAATTATAAGTTTGATATGGTTATACTAGATCCTCCTAGTTTTGCTAGATCAAAGAAGAATACATTTAGTGCATCAAAGGATTATAAAAATCTTTTAAAAGAAGCTATTGCTATAACAGAAGATAAAGGTGTAATCGTTGCATCAACAAATTGCAGCACTTTTGATATGGAAAAGTTTAAAGGTTTTATTGATACTGCATTCAAGGAAATGCAAGGGAAGTACAAACTTATGGAGGAGTTTTCTCTTCCAGCAGATTTTAGAACTATAAAGGAATTCAAGGAAGGTGACTATCTTAAAGTTATCTTTATTAAGAAGATCAAGAATTAAATAATGAAATAAAAAGATTTTATAATAAATAAGCAGACTAACATTCAGTTTGAATGCAGTCTGCTTATTTATATATTGCAAAAGAAAAAAGTAAAAAATAAAATATGTAATATTAGAAAGGAATTATAGTAACAATGACGAAATAAAGGATAGAAGGTAATTGATGTAAAGAAAATGGAGGTGGCAACAAAACCGTAGTAATACATTTTTTAGATTTATAATTATTTCAAGTTAATCTATAAAATATAAGGAGGAAAATATGAAAAAGAAAATATTAGTTTTAATAGCTTTAAGTTTACTAGTTGTTATTCTTATTGGGTGTAATTCACAAGATAAAAATATTATTACTCAAAAATACATAGATGTGACAAAACCTGGAGAATATGATATGAATGTTGGGTATTTGTGTGTTTTTGATGGAGGGGATATATCTATATTTTTAGATTCTGTTGAGGTGTTAAATGATTCATCTTTAAAGTTTAATTTTCGTTGGTTATTACAAATGGATTTTGGATATTCTGGTATAGTAACAAAATATTCCGATGAATTTAATAAAAATATGTATATAAAAGATAATAAAAATAATATATATCACCATTTCGATGGTGATGGAGCAGCTTATCAAGATGTCACTTTATATGATGGAGAATCTGTAGTTGGAGCATTTTACTTTCCAAGTGTAAATAATGATGCTGAATATATAATATTTTTTGATGATGATCAAAATAAATCTTTAGAGCCTATCCGGATAAAGAGATAATTTTTTAAAATTTTGATAAGGGGTGAAATATTATAAAAAGCAAAAAAATAGTGGTTACATATATTTTTTTGGTAATGATTTTTTTAGTTGGTTGTAGTAATAATCAACCAACCTCGATTGGTGATGAAGCTAGAGAACATATTAATAAATGGAGTTCTTTTATGAAAGAAAGCAATGCTGAAAAAGTAGCTAATTTGTATAGTGATCCATATACCTATTTAAAAATGTTTTGGGAGGATGAACTTGAATTTGTTAGGATTACAGAATCCAGGGAAGTTTTAAAAGATGAATTAGAACAACAATTTTCTGAAATGTCATGTACTAGATGTTCAGTAACAATAAAAGAAGTGGTAGCCAATGATACTTCTGCTACGATTGTAGCTGGTATTGATCTTTATATTTCTTCTGATGATGGTAAAAATTATTATTCCCATGAAGGTTTTGTACAATGGATTATAGAAAAACAAGGTGAACACTTATATATTGTTTATGAAAATACATATTATCCACTTCAATAATAAATTACGAATATTTAGAAGAATGCCAGAAAAAAATTTTTACATTGATTATCTTCTGAAGAGTCTTATTTAAGATTTTATTCAGTTTTGCATTTGAAACAAGTAAAATTTATATAACTATAAATTTTTATAATTTACATTATGTATGTTAAATGATATAATCACCTTGTACTCATTTTTAAGAAAGGTGATAAAAAATGAAAAAATTAAAAGCTCTATTCTAGGTATTATTTTTGTATTGGCGATTTCATTTATATCTATGTTTTTAAATGATTCCTTTAAAAGTTATATAAACCTGGAAGCACTTACAATCGCAATTATTATAGGTATTCTCTACAATAATACTGTACGAACACAAAATATATTTAAAGAAGGAGTTAAATTTTCATTAAAAAAACTTCTTAAAGTTGGAATAGTTTTATTAGGGTTTAAGCTGAATTTTCATGCTCTAATCAGATTGGGTCCCAAAATACTTATTATGGTGCTTGTTTTTGTTCCTAGTGTATTAATCCTAGCGATTGTATTAGGAAAAATATTCAAAGTTAATAAAAAGTTATCTATTTTAATCGGTGTGGGTTCATGTAATGCGGTGCATCAGCAGTAGTTGCCATGGCTCCTTGTATTGATGCTGAAGATGATGATTCAGTGATTGCTGTATCTATTATAAGTTTTTTAGGCGTAATTGGAGTTATAGTATATTCTGCAATAGCAGCAAGTGGTTTAAATCTAACTCCAATTCAATATGGAGTCTGGTCAGGTATTTCGCTTCAGGGCGTTGCTCATGCCCTTGCAGCGGCCTTTGCTCTTGGTGAACAAGCAGGGGAGATCGGGACTTTTGTTAAAATGACAAGAGTATTGATGCTGGTTCCTGTCTCGTTAGCACTAGGATTTTTCTTTAATAAAGAAAGTAAAAACGTTAAAAAAGCTAAATTTCCTATGTATGTTTTATATTTTATTTTGGCTGGAATTATTAATTCACTTGGAATAATTCCAACACCAATCGTAAAAACATTAACTAAAGCAAGTTCGTTATTTATATTAATGGCGATGACAGCGATGGGATTATCTGTTGATTTTAAAAGTATTCTAAACAAAGGAGTAAAAGCATTATTAGTTGGAACAATGCTATTTGTCATTCTGTCGAGTTTGAGCTTAATTGCTAGCGTAAACTTATTATAAGGTTTGAAGAGGTCTTGCTTTCTAAATAATAAAAGGGATAGCGTTTGCTATCCTTTTTTCATACATTAAGATTCCTCAACTCGTCGAATTAAAGTTTGTATAGAAAATGCAAAACGACTTGGAATAACAAATACTAAGTTTACAACCTATGACGAAGAGATTAAAAAAGTTGTAAAAGTTGCAGTACAATTAAGAGCTCCTATTGAAATAGATCCAATGATTACAGCGATTAAATAAGTATAATTTTAGGTAGAACCTCCACTTTAGAGGTTTTATTTTTTTTATTAATAAAAATAATAAATATTGACAATTCATAATTTTCATAGTATACTAATATATAGAAAAAACTATAAAGGGGTGTTACATGTGAAAAGAGTTGTAAAAGTATCTTTGTTGGTCTGTCTGGTAGTTCTATTGTTAGGAAGTGCAGTTTCTGCCAAACTTCTCGAAGAATGGGTGGGTAGTGATTCACAGATGAATGCGTATTTGGCTAGTGGATGTGAATGTATTGATTTGGAGATGTGGTGTTTGAAAAATGGATATGTTCTTTCACCAGGTTTTACTCTTGAAACACAAACTGAAGTAATCGTTAATGGTTCTAAAGGTGAAAATGATTTAGGTACATTGGATATTAGTAATGATTTTGATAATGTTAATGTTAGATATTTGGAAAATCTAGATCCAGCGAGTTTAGGAGTTATGATTGAAATTGAGGGAAGTATTATACCAGTTTATGATCAAATGTCCTTAGATGAATTGAACGAAGAAGTTCGGTATAATATCGCTCCATATTTAAGTTTTAGTGAGGAATATTGTAAATATATGGTAACATTAATCGTATATGATCTGGGTGCATTCTTAGATTTTACTCAAGTACAATAAAATAAAACTTTGTGAGAAAAAGAGAATTCTAGGTCAAGTTTCAATAATAGGGGGAATACTAATTTTTAGTACAGGAGTTAACATTCTAGAGTTAAAGAAGATAAAGACTGTGAACTACCCGCCACCTACGCTTTGCTAAGAGGTGGGGGCTTCTTGTTTCAACGATCATAGCCTACTAATAGCGTAGGTCTTACGCGATCTCCACAAGCGTAACTTCGGGCCGAACCAACCCTAGAAAATTTGTATTTATTGCATAATTATTTGCAAACCTTTATGCAGTATGTTTATGGCTGCGTTATAATCCCTATCTAATACTAGTCCACAAAATGGGCAGTCGTGTACTCTATCTGACAAATCTTTTTCTACTGGTTTGCCACAACTGCTACAGAGTTTACTGGTGTTCTTTGGTTGGCTTGATTTCGAACCGTTTTGTAATTATCATCATAGAATATCAATAAAATCAAGACCTTGACAATTCATCACTCACCTATAGAGGATAGGGGACTTCTTGTCAATTAGAGGTTAAATTTACTGCCTGAACTTATTCTACCAGTTCTATATTATCTTCCTTTCATAAACAATTGGTTTGAATATATAACTAGTTTGTTTAGATGACAAGGCTGATGTTAATCTACTTGCGAGTTTATTCTCAGAGAATCACGTCCGAAAATGTTGTTAAAGGAAATAATATTTTTTCAAAAAAAGTTTTAAATTTTTACAAAATTAGTTGACATGAAAGCATCTATGTGATAGAATTTGTTTATTAGTAATAAAACTTTACTAAAATTAAAAGTGCTTTAGGAGGAATGTTTTACATGGAACGCGGTGTAGTAAAATGGTTTAATGGTGAAAAGGGTTATGGGTTTATTTCTAGAGATAATGGTGACGATGTATTCGTTCATTTCTCAGCTATTCAAGGCGATGGATTCAAAACTCTTGATGAAGGTCAAGAAGTTCAATTTGAAATCACTCAAGGCGAACGTGGTTCTCAAGCAGCTAACGTAAGTAAAGTGTAAGATTTCAATTCAAAAAATCAACCCCCAGTTTATACTGGGGGTTTTTAATTTAGCATTTAAACATTTTAGGAAAAATGATTCAAAATGACGAACAGATCGTAAAGGTTTTTGAACAGGTTATTCAAGAAGATTAAGTTAAAGAAAACAAAAAGACAAACCATTTGATGGTTTGTCTTTTTGTTTTTAATAGGTTAATCCTAAAATTAACAGAATTATCAAAAGAATTCTATATTATATTAAGTACTTGACAAATTCAAATCAAAGGATGTATAATTATAAATAAATTACGAATAAATATGCATTAAATACTTATCAAGTTACATATTTATTTAGGCAAACTTATATTCATAAATAATAGGGGGGCTCATATTGAATAAAAATATATTTAAAAAATTATTTAGAACGGTTTTAACAGCAGTGGGGGTAACATTAATCGCTTTTTTAATTTTACATTTTACCCCTGGTGATCCGGCTAGGATAATGTTAGGTCCTTATGCTTCAGAAGAGAATTTAGCAGCAGTTAGAGCAAAATTTAATCTAGATGAACCATTATATATCCAGTACATAAGTTGGGTAACAAATATAGCAAAAGGTGATTTAGGGACTTCAATTCGCTATAATCGTCCTGTTACAGAATTAATTGGAGATAGAATTGGTATCTCGTTACTTTTAAATCTTTCAGGGCTCTTAATTTCCCTTATTATAGGAATATTCTTAGGAATTATTGCAGCATTGAAGAAAAATTCCTGGCTTGATTATTTCTCAACGACTCAAGCTATGTTTTGGCTTTCAATTCCTTCTTTTTGGCTAGCGATAGTTTTGTTGTATATCTTTGGCCTTAAATTGAGATGGGTACCAATTGCTGGTATGTATGGTTTTTCTTCATTTATATTACCTGCTTTATGTTTAGGATTGCAACAAGAAGCGTGGTTTGCAAGACCGATGCGTTCAGAGATGTTAGAAGTTTTAAATCAGCAGTATATTAGGACAGCGAAAGCTAAAGGAATAAAAAATTTCATGGTTATCGGAAAACATGCTTTAAGAAATGCGCTGATACCCATAATTACAATGCTTGCTTTACGTTTACCATGGATTATTGGTGGTTCGGTAGTAATTGAAGTCGTATTTGCTTGGGGAGGGTTGGGATCGTTATTAGTAAATAGTGTATTGGCTAGAGATTATCCTGTGGTTCAGGCAATCCTTTTGATTATCTCAATAGCAGTTGTTATAGCAAATCTTTTGGCTGATCTGGTTTATACTTTAATAGATCCACGGATAAGGTTGGAGGGATAAAAAATGGATATAAACTTAAATTATGAAGAATTTAAGACAGATATGGATAATTCACTTAAGGGTACAAGGAAAAAAGGAAGAAGTCAAATTCAACTAGTCTGGGCCAGATTTAAAAGGAATAAACTTGCTGTAATAGGTCTTAGCATCGTAATTCTTGTTATATTGATTGCTATTTTTGCTCCTATAATTTCTCCATATGACCCATATATGACAAGTCCTATAAGAAAATTAGAAGCACCTTCAAGTGAGCACTTATTAGGGACAGATGCTTTGGGGAGAGATGTTCTTACAAGATTATTTTACGGTTCTAGGATAGCTTTACAAATAGGTGTATTGATAGTTCTCTTCGAAGGATTTATCGGTATAGGTCTGGGTATACTTTCAGGATATTTTGGAGGATGGATTGATAACATTATTATGGGATTAGTAGATATCTTTCATTCATTTCCTGTAATAATTTTAGCGATGGCAATAGCAGGAATTATGGGCCAAGGAATTTATAATGTAGTAATTGCTTTGGGTGTAGTGGGCTGGACAACATATGCACGTATGGTAAGAAGTAAGATACTTACTATAAAAGAAGCAGATTATGTGGAAGCCGCATTAGCAATCGGTGAATCAACCTTCTCAATTATTGTTAGATATATTATACCTAACGCGCTCTCGACTGCTATCATTATGGTCTGCATAATGATGCCAACTGCTTTAATTGCTAGTGCTACTTTAAGTTTTTTAGGTCTTGGTGTACAACCGCCCACACCTTCATGGGGTTCGATGATTGCAGCTGGTAGGGATTATATTCTGCAAGCTCCTTGGATTTCAACTTCTGCAGGAATATTTATCATGGTTACTGTGCTGGGTTTTAACTTTATTGGCGATGGTTTAAGAGATGCTCTTGATCCTGCTACTAAAAGAAATTAAATTAAGTAAAGGAGAATAATTATGGAACAATTACTTAAAATAGAAGATTTAGTTCTCTCCTTTCAAACTGAGGAAGGCGAAGTAGAGGCTCTAGATGGTGTGAGTTTTTCAATTCAAAAAGGTTCTGTTCATGGTATGATTGGCGAGACAGGTTGTGGTAAGAGTATTACGGGATTAGCGATTCTTAAATTATTAGATAATAATGCAATCATTAAAGGTGGAAAAATTTCTTATAAAGGCAAAAATCTTTTGAAACTGAAAGAAATGGAGATGCAAAGAGATATCAGAGGAAATGAAATTGCTATGATATTTCAAGATCCAGGATCTTCACTAAATCCAGTTTTTACTATTCAAAATCAAATGGAAGAAGTCTTAAAAATGTATCAAAAAGCTTCAAAAGAAGAGTTAAAAGAACTTATTATAGGAGAATTAAATAAAGTAAAATTGCCTGATGTAGTTGACTTGTTAAAGAAATACCCACATCAATTAAGTGGAGGAATGAAACAGAGGGTAATGATTGCAATGATGTTAGCCTGTAATCCCAATTTATTGATCGCAGATGAACCAACTACTGCTCTTGATGTCTCAATACAAGCTCAGTTTTTAAAAGTTTTGAAGGATTTAAAAGCAAAGTTTAAAATGACAATTCTTTATATTTCTCATGACTTAGCTGTTGTTAGTGAGATATGTGATTATGTTTCTGTAATGTATGCAGGTCGAATAGTTGAGAATCTTTCAGTTGAGGAATTGTTTAATAATCCTACCCATCCTTATACAAATAAATTAGTTCATTCTGTATTGGGGCCTGAAACGAATCTAGATGATTTGGAGGAAATTCCAGGCTCTGTACCTAGATTAATCAATCCACCAAAGGGTTGTAGATTTCATCCTCGTTGTGATGAGGCTATAGATATTTGTGCAAAAGAAGTGCCAAAATTAAAAGAAATAGACAATCAACATTTTGTTGCTTGTCATAGAAGGTGATAGTGATGTCAAATATCATACTTGAAGTTAGGGATTTAAAAAAATATTATGATAGTCCAACAGGTTTGGTTAAAGCTGTAGATGGAGTAAATTTAACAATTCAAAAAGGTGAAACAGTTGGCTTGGTAGGTGAATCAGGGTGTGGTAAATCAACTTTAATTAAAACTCTTTTACGACTTAGTGACCCAACATCTGGTCAGATATTTTTTCTGAATGAAGATATAACTCATAAAAGTAAAAAAGAATTAAGGAAACTTCGGAAAGCGATGAGTTTAGTTTTTCAAGATCCACATGCTTCTTTGAATCCTAAGATGACGGTCTATGATATTTTATCTCGACCTTTAAAAATTCATAAGATTGCCGATAAAAAGGAAAGGGTTCAGTTAGAAATTTTGAAACTACTTAAAACAATGGGATTACAGTCAGAGCATATGATTCGTTATCCTCATGAATTAAGTGGTGGGCAAAAACAACGGGTTGGAATAGCTAGAGCTTTGGCTGTAGAACCAAAAATAGTCTTTTTTGATGAACCTACCTCTGCACTGGATGTTTCAGTTCAAACAAAGATTTTAAAACTTTTAGCTAAAATTAAAAAAGAAAGAGGCTTAACTTATTTTTACATCTCTCATGATATCAATCTTATTCGGTTGGTTTCGGATAGAATAGCGGTTATGTATCTGGGCAAGATTGTTGAAATAGGGGAGGTTGATACAATATTTAAAAATCCTAAGCATCCATATACTCAAGGACTTTTTAAATCAGTGCCTGTACCAAATCCCAATAAAAACATTGAAGAAATACCTTTGATTGGTGAGGTGCCAAGTCCTGTTAATCCCCCTGAGGGGTGTAATTTTGGTCCTCGTTGTCCTTATGCTAATGAAAAATGTAGGAAGGAGGAACCTAACTTAGTTACCCTAGATGATGGAAGAGATATTGCATGTCATAAATACAAAAAATAAGGGAGGAAATGAAATGAAAAAAAATTATTCTTTGTTGTTGATTCTAACTTTGGTTTTTGGATTGTTCATAGTTTCTCAAGGAGCATTTGCAAAAAAAGATACTGAGATACTCAAAATAGCAATTCAAGCAGAACCATCTAAACTAAATATTGTTACTGCTCAAGATACATACACTAGTTATCTTTTTAGTAATATCTGTGATCCATTGATTGAAATTAATCTAAATGGCGAATATACTTCTGAAGATGCTGTAACAGAAAGCTATTCTGTTGAAGATGACGGAAAGGTGTATATCTTTAAAATTAAAAAAGGGATAAAATTTCATAATGGCGAAGATTTAACTGCTGAAGATGTGAAATTCACCTATGAAGCATATATGGATGAAACATTAGGTTCTCCTCATCATAAATATTATAAAGATATTGAGAAGTTAGAGTTGCTAGATGATTATACTCTGAAAGTGGTTCTTTCGAAAGTAAATGTAACCTTTTTGACTACAGCTAGATTACGTGGTGCAGTACTTCCTAAGGATTACATTGAAAAAGTTGGTTGGGACGGGTATGAGAGAAATCCAATAGGTTCAGGTCCATATAAGTTTGTAAAAGCAGTTCCTGGACAGAAAATTATACTAGAAAAATTTGAGGACTATTGGGAAGAAGAGGCAAAGATTGCCAAAGTTGAATTTAGGTTTTATCCAGAAACTACATCTTCGATTATGGCTTTACAAGCAAAACAGATAGATTTTGTTGCTGAGATGCCAGCAGATAAGTTTAAAAACTTGAAAAAGATTAATAATTCAGGTTTGAAATTTGGTACTTTCCAAGCTTTTCAAGATGATAGGATTTGTTTTAATAAAAGAGAAGATTCCATTTTCAGTGATGTAAGATTAAGACAAGCAGTAGCATATGCTATTGATCGGTCTGAATTAATAGTACTAACAAGAGGAGATATGGCTGTTCCTGCAGTCGGAAGAATACCTAACTTTCATCCTGCAACAGCGAAAGACGCAAATGCTTATGAATTAAATTTAAATAAAGCTAAAGAGTTAATGGCAGAAGCGGGTTACCCTGATGGATTTAAGACACAACTATTCGTGCCTTCCGGCTATAAAGAAAGAGTATTAGAAGCTCAACAAATCCAACAACAAGTTGCTATGATTGGAATTGATTTAGAAGTTGTAGCTTTAGAATGGGGTACATATTTGGATGTGACCGCAGAAGGTGGAGCTCCTATGTTTAGAGAAAGATGGTCAGCATCCTTACCATCTCCATTCAGTTTTGTCGAAGTTTGGCAATCAGAATCAAGTTGGAATCCTATCTTTGGTACCTATAGTAATGAAGAGGTTGATATGTTAATTGAAAAGATTAAGGCAACTGCTGATGAAACTGAACGCTGGAAACTCTACCAAAAGGTTCAAGAGATTGCTATGGATGATGTTGCTAGTTATCCTCTTTATTGGTCAATAGTTGGAGAAGCATATAATGATGAACTTACAATTCCCGAAGAACTTTGGAATACATTTAAGCAGCCAATATATCATATAGATAAATGGTCATTTTAGTAAAAATCTAATATTTTGAAAAGAGCAACCCAATGTGGATGCTCTTTTTTTGTTATAGTTTTGAAGGAGAAAAAAATTTTATGTGAAACTTTTTGCGAATTTATGCGTCTAAATAGGTAAAATACAAAAAATATAGGACTGTTATAGCTGATCAGTCAGGTTTAGAAATCTCTATTGATGAATTGAAGGAAGGTTTAAAGATTAAAGCATTTTATGGGCCAGCTGTTACGATGAGTTTACCTCCAATAGGAAGTGCAGAAAAAATTATTATAATTGTAGAGTAAGTCTTAGGGTCATGAAAATATAGATTTTCATGACCCTTTTTGAATGAATTTCATGATTTATTTTAAAAAAACATAGTTGTAACAGGAATTGGCGAAGTTATCGCGTAATTAATTATTAAATATCCATGAATTGAGGAGAAAAATATGACATTAAGCAAAAAAAATCAGAAACTTTTATTAGACGCATATGACGGTATGAAAAGTATGGTTGAAGAATCTAAAAGGAAAGAAATCGAAAAGTTATACAAACCAATTGATGTTAAAACAACTTATCAAGAGTTATTGGCAAAATTCACAAAATACGAACTGGACCATATTAGACAAAATTGGGAGTTTAAAGGGATTAGTCATCTTAAAAAGGGAGAGTTAGTTGACACATTGTCTTCTAGAATACAGAATAACTTGTCTGAATGGTTTGGTGTATTAAATCGAGAACAATTTGATTTGGTAGGAAAAATTATAGAAAACGGTGGAATAATAGAAAATAATTTTGCTGATGAAAGACTTATACGATATTATCACCAAAGGGGTGTAATGTTCTCAGGTTCATATGATGGTTCTTCAATATTAATTATGCCTGAAGAATTACTCGAAATTAGTAAAGAACTTCTTTTATCTGAGGAAATCAGGGATAAAATTAGAGTTAATGAAGAAATTCTTAATGTTAGTAAAGGTTTATTGCTTTATTATGGTGTTGTAACTTATTATGAATTATATAAAAAGCTTGAAAATTTAATATCAATCGAAGTTGGTATGTATGAATATTTGCTGTTATTGAGGGAATATATGAACTATAATCCTTCTGTGTTACAAAGGAAATCGTATTATTATTTATCTGATGTTGCTGAACCTGAAGAAATTATTGAAGAACAAATGAGAAGAGAAAATTTAGATTACTATCCTGTAACTAAACAGATGGCTAAATCAGCAGGTAAGAAAGGTCATATTGATTGGAACCTTGTACAGAAAAATTTTCAAAAGTATCTAATGCAAACACATGGGTTAACTAATAAAGAGGTAGAAATTTTAACTAAATCCTGTGTAAATAACATTAATAGTAATAAAAGTTTTAATGAACAAATTAGCTTCTTACAAAAATATATCAAACTTGATTCATTAGAACAAGTTCAGGAGTTAGCAGGATATTTACAACAGTTCCATAACCATACACGACAGTGGACGATAAAGGGTCATACACCAAATGAATTGGCTACACGGGAAAAGAAGTTTTTAAAACCTTTATCTGAAAAAGTAATAGGATCAGCTAATGAAACCATCAAAACAGCGAAGATACTACCTCTAAGAAAGAAGAAAAAAATAGGAAGAAATGAATTATGTCCTTGCGGAAGTGGGAAGAAATATAAAAAATGTTGTGGAAGATAGGGTTATCCAAGTTGTTTATACTGATGAAAAAAAAGAGGTTAATTGTCCACATAATGATGAAAACAATAGCGGTCACTCATGTTCAGGTTGTAGACATTGAGGATCATGTAAACCCGAGGTAGATAATACTTCGGGTTTATTTATTTTTTTGAGAAAACAAATTTTTCAGAAAACACTTGCCATTCAATTAATTCTGTGGTATGATATATACATGAAATACATCTGATATATCAGTTGTATTTCATGTATATATTAATCCTTGTTTTTATAAAATGATTATGTTTTTCAAAGGCAGTTTAGCAGTTTATGCCTTCGCACAAACTAATCAAAATTAAGGAGGAGTAAAATGAAGAAGCTAGAGATCGAAAAGGTAGAAATTTATGCGACAGGAGATGAGAACGCGAAACGAGTGAGATGGGCAACCTATATGGGGCCAATCTACACTACAAATATCATCTGTCGGATAACTACCAAGGATGGTTATGAAGGTGCAGGCGCGACAATAGCTTACACTGAACATGATTTTGACACAACAATTGCCGAAGCTGTTAGACCCTATCTTCCTGGATTGATTGGTCAATCAGCTTTAGATCGGGAAAAAATTTGGAACTGGATGGCAAATCGTCCAAACTGGATGCCTTTCCCCACAATATCAATTATTGACATTGCATTATGGGATATTGCAGCTCAAGCTGCTGGTATGCCTTTGTATCAGATGCTTGGAGCTCAGCGGGATAAAATCCTGTCCTATGCAAGTACTCCAATGTTTGATGATATGCCAACATATATTGATTATATTCAGGGTTGTATTGATCATGGATTTAAGGCTATCAAATTACATTGCTACTGTGAATATGAAAAAGACTTAGAATTGGTTTTAACTGTTCATGAACACTTTAAAGATTCAGGAATTGAGTTTATGCTCGATGTCGATAGACAATATAACAGAGAAGAAGCATATAAAATGGCTAAAGTCTTAGAAGAGATGGATTGGGTATGGTTGGAGGCTCCATTGCCTGATAGTGATTTGGAAGGTTATAAAGATCTTGTATCCAAAACAACAATTCCTATTTCTTGTGGTGGAAATTCTTTAATTACTCTTCCACAAATTCAGCATGCAATTAATTTAGGATGTTGGACGGATGTAAGAGCTGATGCAACTGTAGTTGGTGGAATCACACCAATGATGAAAATTATTGGTCTTGCTCAAGCAAATAATATGAGAGTTGAAGGTCAATCCTGGGGAATGACTCTGACTCAAGCAGCTAACCTTCATACTATGCTTGCCTGCAATAATTGTACGTATTTTGAACAAGCATACCCATACGAACCATTTGAAATAGGTGCACTTGATGTTATTAGAACTGATAAAGATGGATATGTACATGCACCTAAAGGAAATGGATTGGGTGTTAGAATGGATTGGGATGTTGTTGAAGATTTAACTATTATGAAGTATGAAGTAAAGTAAATTTATTATAATATATTTAGATGTAGAGAGGAGATTTTTATGCAAAAACTAAAGATTGATAAGCCTACATTTTATTCAGCATTAGCAATACTGTTGGTTATAACAATACCTCTTATTTTATTTCCGGATTCAGCAGGAGGAGTAATCGGTAAACTTTTTAGTTTTATGACTGGCGAACTTGGTTTCTTGTATATTTGGGTAGGAATCGGTGCAGTAGTATTTGTGCTTTGGTTAGCTACTAGTAAATATGGAAAGATTAAATTAGGAGATTTAGATGATAAACCACAGTTTAAGACTTTTAGTTGGGCTGCAATGCTTTTCTGTGCAGGAGTTGGCTCAGGAGTTATGTACTGGGGAGTTATTGAATGGGCCTATTATTATCAATCCCCACCGTTAGGATTACCAGCGTTATCCTGGCAAGCTGCTGAATGGGGAGGAGCGTATGCTATATTCCATTGGGGAATTACTGCATGGTCATTTTATGTATTACCTGCTATACCAATAGCATATATCTATCATGTAAAGAAGAAGCCTGTTTTAAAAGTTAGTGAAGTTTGTCGTGGCGTATTAGGAGATAAAGTTGATGGACCTCTTGGAACTGTTATAGATGTTTTGATTATGTTTGGACTACTTGGTGCTGCTGGTACTACCTTAGGTTTAGCAACACCTATGATTTCTGCAGGTATTACAAAAATTTCAGGTATTCCAGAGTCTTTCACGATGAACATTTTAGTACTACTGGCTGTTGTTGGATTATTCTCTCTTAGTGCATATTCAGGTTTACAAAAAGGAATTAAAAGATTAAGTGATGTGAATGTATATTTAGTATTAGGTCTATTAGGTTTTATATTCGTTACAGGAAATCCAAGTTTCACTATTAAGATGGCTACAAGTTCTTTTGGTATAATGGTTCAAAATTTTGTCAGAATGAGTACTTGGATGGATCCAGTATTAGGATCACATTTTCCAGAGTGGTGGACTGTATTTTATTGGGCTTGGTGGCTTGTATATGCACCATTTATGGGATTATTCATTGCGAAAATATCAAAAGGTAGATCTATAAGAAACGTAATTATGGGAACTATTCTTTATGGAACATTGGGATGTGCATTATTCTTTATCGTGTTAGGAAACCATGCGTTGCATCTTGAAATAAATAATATATTACCAGTAACAACGATTTTACAAGAACATGGAGCCCCTTACGCAATTATTGAAGTAATCAATTCCGTACCATTTGGAAAGTTTGTTGTTGGTTTATTCTGTGTGGGAGCAATTGTTTTTTTAGCAACAACATTTGACTCTGCGTCCTATGCACTTGCTGCTTTGACAACTAAAGAAATTAGAGAAGATCAAGACCCAGCTAGATGGAATAGACTATTTTGGGCTTTTGCTTTAGCGGTATTGCCAATGTCACTAATATTAATTAAAGGACCTTTGTCAATATTGCAGACTGCATCCGTTCTTGCTGCTTTACCACTGGTATTTATATTGGTTATTATCGCTATATCGACAATTAAAGTATTAAAGAAGGATGAAAGGGATGGAATACTCAAGTTGTAAATAGATTGTTCATCATGCTATGCATCAAGAAGCATATAATGACTTGATGCATAGTTATATTTCAGAAAATTTTTTTTGTAAAAATAAATTCTAAAAAAGGACAGCATAATATGGTTAGAATAAAAAAAGTTGAAGTAATTCCTGTAAATTATAAAAGTACAAATTGGGATCAGAGTACAGATGTTATTCGTATTATTGACGAGAATGGAGTATCAGGAATTGGAGAATGTGATGGGCCTACTACTGCTATTAAAGCTTTTATCGAAATGGAAACTGCTCATTTGTGGAGCCAAAATATTCCGGGTATGTTAATCGGGGTTGATCCTATTGAAATAACTGCTTTGTGGGATAAGTTGTATGAAGGAATAGTCTGGCCTGGTAGAAGGGGTTTGGGAATTCATGCTCTTTCGGGAATAGATGTTGCATTACATGATCTGGTTGGAAAGCAACTTGGAGTTCCAGCATATAAGTTGATGGGTGGTGCACAGCGAGATAAGCTAACACCATATGCAACATTATATCCTACATTACCTGGTGACGTTACGTTAAATGAGTTACTTGTAGGGTATGAAGAATTGATGGATAAAGCTAAAAATTTAGGATTCAAGGCTGTAAAGATGTCTATCATGATGGGAGATTAAAGATTGGATAGAAAAAGGAAAAGTTGCAGTTGTTCAACCAGATATCAATCGTTGCGGAGGATTAACTGAGATTCGTAGAATTGTTGATATGTGTGAATTATATGGGGTTCAGGTAATTCCACATGGCTGGAAAACAGGAATTACAGCAGCAACAGGAAGACATTTTCAAGCAGCGACAAAGGATGTAACTTATTTTGAGTATTTACATCCTGATCTATATGATTCTCCATTAAGACGAGGTTTAGTTTCACCAGAACCAGAAGTTGTGGATGGTTATATTGAACTACCGACTGCTCCTGGACTAGGGATTGAATTGAATACAGAACTGCTCAAATAATATAAAAGATTCAGAGGTTAATGACAGTTTGATGCCTTATTTCATTTGAATCGTTATACTAATCGTTGAGTAATCACTAAGCAATTGTTGAATAAAAGGTGGAATCAATTATTCTTTTGAAAGTATAATTGTAGAAGAATAAAATTAAAACTGGGTATCATTTTTATAAAAAATTTATGGTGCCTGATTTACTTTGATTCCAACTGTTTTCTATTTTTGGTATAATATTAGTGTATTATCTTGACCAAAAATTGGTTTAAAGATATAATCATTATATATTATATCGATATAAAATGGATAAAGGGGAAAAAATTATGGAATCAAAAGAAAAGAAAAAAAATTCTAGTTCCAAAAGTCTTGCAGATATAGCATATAGTAGATTAGAAGAAATGATTGTTACTTTAGAGTTACAACCAGGTCAATTAATCTCTGAAAAAGAACTAAGCGAAGTATTAGGAATTGGCAGAATGCCTGTTAGAGAAGCAATTAAGAGATTAGAATCTGCTCATTTAGTTAGCATAATGCCAAGACGAGGTATGATGGTTACAGAAGTAAAACTAGAAGAAATTTTTCTGCAGATAGAAGTAAGACGTTTGCTAGAAAGATTGATAGCAACCCGTGCAGCCAAATTTTCCACTCCTAAGGAAAGAGAACATTTTTTAAAATTAGCTGAAGAATATGCAAAAGTTACTGAAGAAGGCGATGAACGTGAAGCAGTTAGAATTGATCAGGAATTTAATCAGTTTATAGCTAAATGTGCAAGAAATCCTTTTGCTGAAAGTGCAATTATTCCATTACATGCTTTAGCTAGAAGGCTTTACTATTTACAATATAACAATGATAAAGAACTTATAAAAAAAATTAATTATGCACATTGCGAATTGATGCGAGTTGTTGCGTCAGGTAATGAAAAATTAGCAGCAGATAAATGTGATTATTTACTTGAATGTATCGAAAAATTATATCGCATGAATTTAGATATCTGGTTATCACCTCAAAGTTAATAGTTAGCGATATTTGATGATTTCGACCGAATAGGAGTGACTGTAATGAGTAATAAATTATATCAGGAAAATGCTAGAGAAATCCCCGTATTGGCAGAATATGATGTTGTCGTTGTAGGGGGAGGACCTGCTGGAGTAGCGGCAGCTACTACTGCTTGTGAACAGGGGATGAAAACTCTTATAATTGAAAGATATGGATTTTTTGGGGGAATGAATGTAGCAGGTTTATCTGGAACTATCGGTGGACTTTATAATTCGCCAGAAGGAGATAATGAAGTAGAGCAGATTGTATTTGGATTTGCTGGAAAATTTGCAGATAGACTTAAAGAAAAGGGAGGATTATTGGATCCGTTTCCTTTTGGAGGAACCGCACTTTGCTCACATGATCCTTTAGTTTGGAAAGAAACTGCAGATGAATTTATTAAGAATTCAGGTGTAGATGTATTGTTCCATACTATCTTTGTTGAAGTAATTATGGACGGGGATCAGATTAAAGGAGTTATCATCGAAAATAAGGATGGTAGAAGTGCTATCATGGGAAAGGTATTTATCGATGCTTCTGGAGATGGAGATGTAGCTTACAAAGCTGGTGCTCCTTTTGTCTTCGGAAAAGATGGTGTAATTCAAGCTCCAACTATGGTTTTCAGAATGCAGAATGTGGATTGGGAAAAAGCGCTACAAAATTCACAAGAAGAGATTGAAGCTAAAGTTCAAAAAGCTGTTGAATCTGGAGAGTATGAATTACCAAGACGTCATATCTTTTTATTCCCAGCACCACGTAAAAATGAAGGTCTAATCAATGCAACTCGAGTTTTGGGTGAGAATAACTATGTTCCAAATCCAACTAAAACAGATGATTTAACGATGGCAGAATTTAAAGGAAGATACCTTGTTAGAGAATATGAAAGATTTTTGCAAAATAATATTGCTGGCTTTGAAAATGCATATGTTTTTGCAACGGGAACTCAGATTGGAATACGTCAGGCAAGAACAATTATTGGAGAATATACTTTAAAAAATGAAGATGTTTTGAATGCACGTAAATTTGATACAGCTATAGCACGAAGTGCATGGCCAATTGAGGTGCATGCTGCAGAAGGAACTACAGTTTTCACACTTAAAGATGATTATTATGAAATCCCCTTTGAGGTTATGTTACCTAAAAAGATCGAAGGATTGCTAGTAGCGGGGAGAAGTATATCTGCTGAACATGAAGCTCTTGCCTCTGCTAGAGTTGTTGCTCAATGTTTTGAGGAAGGGTTAGCAGCAGGTATTGCAGCATCTTTAGCTTTAAATGAAGGAATTCTCCTAAGAGAGGTTGATATTCAGAAAGTAAGAGAAATAATGATCGAAAATGGTGCAAAACTTTAAAGACATCTGATAATTAAAGTCGATGTAATAACTACGTTATTACATCTTAAGTTTAACAACTTTCGGAAGGGGATTTTAAATTCTAACAAAAGGTAATTTCAACAAGATAGTTTATCTCCACTTACAAAAGTTGGGCAATTTATGCCTTCCGAAAATGTTGTTAAATATAGTAGACAAACCTTGACTTGCATTAAATGCACAAAGTCAAGGTTTTTTTCAGGAATTTAACTTGATGGAGTGGTAAAATATGGACACTAAGAGTAAAGCTTTATATGTGACATTAATTAGTGCGTTAATTTGGGGTTGGGCTTTTATCAGCACAAAAGTCTTGGTTGAGCATTTGTCATCAGGTGTGCAGGTTTTCGTAAGGTATTTTATTGCTTTTATATTTTTATTTATATTGTTGAAATTAAAAGAGTCAAAAACCAGATTAAAAAAAGAAGATATTTTATTGATGACTGTGACTGGAATATTGGGCATAAGTTTATGTTACTTTCTTGCTACCATTGCATTAAGAACAATAACTCCGACAACGTCTGGAATAATAAATGGGACAATACCTATCTTAACTGTTCTTGGAGAAGTAATATTTTTTCGAAAGAAAATTTCTAGAAAAAGTACTTTGGGAGTTTTTTTGTCTGTATTAGGAGTATATATTATTGTTACTGGCGGTGTGAGAAGAGAGCATTTTGGAGGATTATCTGTAGGACATATTTTGATGTTTTTGTCTATTTTAAGCTGGGTAGTCTATACTTTTATTACAAAATCTTTGTTTGTAAAATATTCTAGTCTTGCTGTGATCACATACCAAACTTTTTTTGGAACAATAGCAATTATTCCTTATGTTATATATGAAGGAAATTTTGTAGAGGAGATAAAACTAATTTTTTCTGATGCAGTTATTTACGGTAATTTATTATTTTTAGGTATATTTTGTTCAACGATTACCTATTATGCCTATAACTACGGTTTAGCTCATCTCGGGGTTTCTACAACATCAATATTTATGAATTTTGTTCCTGCAGTTACTATGTTGGGAAGCTATTTGGTTTTAGGAGAAAAGATTACATTCTTTAAATTTATCGGACTTATTATCATTATTATATCAGTATTTTTGGTTACCACTGAGAATATGGGTGTAAAAGATAAAAGAAAAAGAACGATAAGACGTGTTTTGGTAAAATAATAGATTTATATTATTGGTACAAGATAGATTGTTTTGTTGCAGTGCTGCTAAACCCAGAATGCTTTTAGATTTCAAAGAGAAAAAGACCAGTTAAACTGGTCTTTTTGTTTTCAAATTTTTACATTTCTATCTTTACTTTTTAGTTTATTTTTATATTGTTCTAAATTGTATTGATAGAAAACATAATCAGAATTTTCTCCTTTGTTCTTAGATGAAAGAAATTTATAAAACGAAATTAAATACAATAGTCTTAAACAATATATATCTTTATTTTTACTTTTTTTATAACCTAATTCAGCACAAGCATACGCCTCATCAAAATTATCTGATTTAATGTGATATAATGCATAAATATAGTAATTTCTACACAATTTTCTTGCATCATTTTTTGCTTCTAACCATTCCCTTGCATTATCCAAACATTCTTTGGCTTCCTCTATTTTACTTGTTTTTAATTTTATTAAGCCAATTTCGTTCAGTAGATTCCCTAATAAATATTTTTGTATATATTCCTCATCAATAATCTCGTTAAATATTGCTAACGCTTCTAGATACTTACCTTGCTCTATCAAAAAGTATCCTAAGTTTACCATGGAAGCTAATTTAATTTCATTTATTCCGTATTCTGAAGTAAATTTTAAAGTTTCTGAGGCGTAATATTCTGCTTCTTGAAGGTTCGTTCCATTATCCACCAAAGAATAATCATTATTTTTTAAGCGCTCTAATAGTAACAACTCTTTGTCCTTGTTGTTTTTATTTTCTAGCTCTTTTTCAAGTAATAAAAATTCAGCTATATTCTTCTCTTCTCCATAATTATGGATTAAACACATAGTTATTTCAAACAAGCATGCGCCAACACCTTCTTTATAAAAGAATGGTACATTATCCATATTTAACTGATATTTATTTTCCACAATCTCTAGGATATCCTTTAAAATTTTAATAGCTTCGTCAGATTTTCCAATCACCCTTTTAGCTTTAGCTAATGCTAAATTCACCCACAAATATAACTTTTCATTTAATCTCAAAAAATTTAAATTATTGTAGTATAGATTTTCTAACAAATCATGCCCTTCATTTTCATTAACATCCATGAAAGCAATACCTACAAGTACTTTACTTTCTATTGCTTTTCCAGAATCTTGCAAATATTTTTCTGCGATAAAGTTAGCTTGAATTGCTTTAGTATACGCGTTAAAATAATCGTGATGATGATTCATAAAAACCGCGGATTCTGAGAGTAATTTTTCGTAAACTTCCAAAAAATGATTTTCTTCAATCATTCTCCCCAACCCCTTTGACCATTTTTTTTATAAGCCTCAACTTATTATATAGGATATTTTTAATTTTTGCAAGTTATTAGTAAAACGTGGACTATTTTGTCTTAGTACGGGTGTAGACCATTATTACTTTCTAAAATTTTAGAGGAATGGTTATACTCCAAATGAGAAAGGGATACTTTGCACATTTAGGAACCTTAACCCTGATTTTATTTATTGAAAAGAGGAGTTTAAATGTAATCTGTCTAAATATTATAAGGATATTTTCTTTATTTGTAAAGGAATAAATATTATGATTATACAATAAAGGGGGAATTTGAATGAGAATTTTTCAAGTTGATTCATTTACAAATGAACCGTTTAAGGGTAATCCAGCAGCAGTATGTATTTTAGAAAAAGATTACGATGATTCTCTTTTGCAAAATATTGCGATGGAGATGAACTTATCAGAAACAGCATTTTTATTGCAAGTTTCAGAAAATGAATATAAGCTTAGATGGTTCACACCTGAAGTTGAAGTAAAATTATGTGGGCATGGAACATTAGCAGCATCTCATATTTTGTGGGAAAACAAAATAATAGAAGATGATAAGGAAATTTATTATAATACACTTAGTGGAACTTTGATTGCAAAAAAGAAAAGTGGATGGATAGAATTAGATTTTCCAAAGGGAAATTTAAATAAATCAAATGGTGATAGTATTTTACTTGAAGCTTTGAGAAGAACTCCTATAAGTATTCATGAAGGTGATGAATATTATTTATTAGAATTTGCGGGCCAAGAAGAAATACTTAAGATAGAACCAGATTTCAATCTACTCAAAAAAGCAAGAAAAAAAGAAGTTATAGTAACCTGTAAATCCAATGATATGGAATACGATTTTATTTCAAGATTTTTTGCCCCTGCAATAGGAATTGAAGAAGATCCTGTAACTGGTTCGGCACATTGTTATTTAGCCCTATACTGGGCAGAAAGGTTAAATAAGATTGAGTTAGTCGGGTTTCAAGCATCAAAAAGAACAGGCTATATTAAATGTAAATTACAAGGAGACAGAGTAATTCTTCATGGAAAAGCTGTAACAATATTAAATGGGTTTCTGCAAATATAAAATTATGATTTTTGTTAAACTATTAAAGATCAGATTATTAATACTGGTCTTTTTTAAATTGAAGGATAAAAGGATTTTTTGTCGAATATATGTCAAAGTAACTTACCAAAAACATTTATCTTTTGAGTTAAGACCCCCGCTTCTATAAGTGGGGGGAATTGTTTTTAATCTTCAGTGGGGGTAGAATCCCCTACTGAACCCCCAATGTTCAGCTTTAGCTGGACGAGTTCACTTTAGAAAACGATTTCTTAAAAATGGAAGGGGTAACGATATGAGAAATTTATCAATGTTAACTGATTTTTATCAATTAACAATGGCACAAGGTTATTATAAAAATGGTATGAAAGATCTTGTAGCTAACTTTGATGTTTATTATCGACGCAATCCTTTTGATGGAGGATATTCTATTTTTGCAGGCCTAGAACAAGTGATTGAATACATAGATAATTTTGGTTTTTATGATGAAGATATAGAGTATTTCAGAAGTTTAAATACTTTTGATGAAGATTTTCTTCAGTATCTTTCAAATATCAAATTTACAGGAGATATACTTTCTGTTCCAGAGGGAACTTTAATATTTCCTAAAGAACCAATAATGAGAATTACAGCGTCAATAATTGAGGCACAGCTAATAGAAACCACTATATTAAACATTATAAATCATCAATCACTTATTGCTACAAAATCTTCAAGAATAAGATGGGCTATTGGTAAAGATGATATTCTACTTGAATTTGGACTTAGACGAGCTCAGGGAGCAGACGCAGGTGTTTTTGGAGCTAGAGCAGCAATTATCGGAGGGTGTAATGCTACTTCAAATGTTTTAGCTTCACAACTGTTTGGAACTTCGCCTAAAGGGACACATGCACATAGTTGGGTTATGAGTTTTGAATCTGAAATCGAAGCTTTTAGAAAATATGCTGAAATATATCCAGATGCTTGTATTCTTTTAGTTGACACATTTGATACTCTAAAATGTGGCGTTCCAAATGCAATCAAAGTATTTGAGGAATTAAAGGAAAAAGGTGTTAAATCTAAACTTTATGGTATTCGTTTAGATAGTGGTGATATAGCTTATCTTAGTAAAAAAGCACGAAAAATGCTTGATAGAGCTGGTTTTCCTGATGCTGTAATAAGTGCTTCAAATGATTTGGACGAAAAATTAATCCAAAGTTTAAAAATACAGGGAGCAAAAGTGACGACATGGGGAGTAGGAACTAATCTTATTACCGCAAAGGATGATCCAGCTTTCGGTGGAGTGTATAAACTCTCTGCACTTAAAATTAATGATTCATTTGTACCTAAGCTTAAAGTAAGCAATAATATAGAGAAAATAACTAACCCTGGGCTCAAACGTGTTTTAAGGTTTTATGCAAAAGATCATTCAAAAATGATTGCTGATTTAGTTATTTTAGATCATGAAAATTTCTCATCTGATCAAGATATCATCCTTATGGATGAACATCATTCGTGGAAAAAAATGGTTCTAAAATCAGGTTCCTTCGCAATAAAAGATTTATTAGAGCCAATTTATGTGGATGGTAAACTTTTTTATGAAGTACCTTCATTAAATCAAATTAAAGAATATTGTAGAAGTGAAATGAATTTATTATCTGATGGGTATAAACGTTTTGAAAATCCACATATTTATCATGTAAATATTTCGGATGATCTATATAATATGAAAAAAGGATTAATTAGAAGTAATAAGAGTTGTCTTGTATAAAATATTTTTATGAAAAAATATAAAAAAGTTTTTTAAAAGAAGGAAAATTCTTAATCATGTCGTATATATATAAACATAAAAGAATTTTGAAAAGTAAATATAATGTGCTGGATGATAGATGCAGGAGATTTCCTATTAGAGGAAAGCCGAAGGAGCAAGCTAACAGTTTAGTGAATCTCTCAGGCAACAGGACTGTATCTGGACAGTACCTCTGAAAACGTTTTTCGAATTGAAAAACACCGAAGGTGCAAAACACGCTTTTTTGGGTGTATAAACTCTCAGGTCATGAACAGAGGAGCATAGTTAATCTATGCTCCTCTTTTTTATTAATTCAAAATTTCACAAAGAATTTTGATGATTTTTGCAGATGCAACTGAATACTATTTTATTGTATCCTTTTTTATTATACTGTAGATAATATGTAATATATAAAGAAGAATTACCTTTAAAGAATATTAAAACGTTAAGTTTGTTTATATCTATAAAAATCAAATAAGGAGGGATTTTATTAATGGATGCTCCAAAAAGAACACCCCTTTATGAAGTCTATGCTAAGTACGGGGGTAAACTTGTTGAGTTCGGTGGTTGGGAGATGCCAGTACAATTTTCTTCAATTATTGAGGAACACCATGCTGTGCGAAATGATGCTGGTCTTTTCGATGTTTCGCATATGGGAGAAGTCGAGGTTACTGGCAGAGATGCAGAAAAATTTATTCAGTCTCTGGTAACTAACAATGTAAAAAAGATGAAAGAAAAGCAGGTTCAATATAATCTGATGTGTTATTCTGAGGGTGGTGTGGTTGATGATTTATTGGTTTATAAATATTCAACTTCACATTATATGCTGGTGATTAATGCTTCAAATATTGAAAAAGATTATGCATGGATTGTTGATCAAAAAAAAGAATATGATGTACATATAAAGAATATTTCCAATGAGGTTGCTCAACTGGCTTTACAGGGTCCAAAAGCAGAAGAAATTTTACAAAAGCTTACTGCCTATAATCTTTCGAGTATTAAATTCTTCTATTTTGCAGAAACTGAAATAGGAACAAAAGATGTATTAATATCCAGAACTGGCTATACTGGTGAAGATGGTTTTGAGATTTATCTAAAACCTGAAGATGCTGTGTATGTGTGGGATTTAATTTTAGAGACAGGTAAAGATTTGGAAGTTAAGCCGATTGGACTAGGGGCTCGTGATACCCTTCGGTTTGAAGCAGTTCTCCCTCTTTATGGGCACGAAATTTCTCAGGAGATTACTCCTCTTGAAGCGAAATTAGGCTTTTTTGTAAAACTGGATGTTGATAATTTTATCGGGAAAGATGTTCTTGTAGCTCAGAAACAAGAAGGCCTTTCACGGAAATTGGTTGGTTTTGAAATGATTGATCGTGGAGTTCCACGAGCTGAGTTTAAAGTTTCCAAAGATGGAGAAGTTATTGGATTTGTTACAACAGGTTCATATTCTCCTACTTTAGATAAAAATATTGGTTTAGCCTTGGTAAAAACTGAATACACTGAAGTAGGTACAGAGTTTGAAATTATTCGTGGTAAACGGGAGTTAAAGGCAAAGGTTATTACAACACCGTTTTATAAGAAAAACTATAAAAAGTGATTATACACACTATAAAAAAGTATTTATATAAACTAAAAAAAATTTCAAGGAGGGACAAAAAATGAGATTAGAGAGAAATTTAAAGTATACTAAAGAACATGAGTGGTTAAGAGTAGAAGGTGAAGAGGTATTTATCGGAATCACAGATTTTGCGCAACATCAATTAGGTGATATTGTTTTTGTTGAATTGCCTGAAGTTGGAGACGAATTTTCGATAAGTGATAGTTTTGCTGTAGTTGATTCGGTAAAGGCTACTTCAGATGTGTATATGCCTTTTGATTGTAAAATTTTGGAGGCAAATGAAAAGCTTGTGGATTCTCCTGAGCGTATTAATGAAGAACCATATGAAAACTGGATGATTAAAGTCAAACCTGTTGATCTTAGTCAGTTAGATGAGATGTTGGATGTTGAGGAATATGAAAAATTCTGTGCTGAGGAGGAATAAGGAATGTTCCCTTATCTATCCCATACTCCAGAAGAACGCAATGAGTTGATGAAAAGGATCGGGATTCAATCGGTAGACGAACTTTTTAGCGATATTCCCGAATCTCTTCGATTAAAAGAACGTTTGAATCTAAGCCATCCGTATTCAGAGATGGAGATTATAAAGATTTGTAAAGATTTAAGTAAGATGAATGGAACTTCTGAGGATTATGCTTGCTTTTTAGGAGCAGGTTATTATGATCATTATGTTCCTGCTGTAGTAGATCATATGTTATTACGCTCTGAATTTTATACCGCCTATACTCCGTATCAAGCTGAAATGAGTCAGGGTTATTTGCAGGCAATTTTTGAGTTTCAAACTATGATCTCTGAATTAACGGGAATGGATGTTTCAAATGCTTCTATGTATGATGGAGCAACGGCAACAGCTGAAGCAGGCCTTATGGCTATAAATGCGAAGAGGAAACGCAATACAGTCTTGATCTCAAAGACTGTTCATCCCGAAGCTCGTGAAGTTGTGAAAACTTATTTTGAAAAAGCTGAATTAAATCTGTTAGAGATAGAAATGAAAGATGGGATGACTGATCTCAAAGATTTAGAGTCAAAATTGACAGAAGATATCGCAGCAGTGATCTGTCAATATCCTAACTTTTTTGGAATTATTGAAGACCTAAAAATGGTTGCTGATAAAGCTCATGAAAATGATAGTTTGATGGTGATTAATGCTGATCCAATTTCTTTGGGGATGCTAAAAGATCCGGCATCCTTAGGAGCAGATATTGTAGTAGGTGAAGGTCAGAGTTTAGGGAATTCGCTCAATTTCGGAGGTCCATCATTTGGTTTTATGGCAACTAAACAAAAATTAGTTCGTCAGATGCCTGGGCGAATTGTTGGTCAAACTACTGATCATGATGGCAATAGAGGATATGTGTTAACTTTACAGACAAGAGAACAACATATTCGTCGTCAACGGGCAACTTCCAATATTTGTTCGAATCAGGCTTTAAATGCACTTGCAGCCTTAATTTATTTATCTCTAATGGGAAAGAAAGGCTTACGTCAGGTAGCAGAAAGTTCGTTCAAAAAGGCTCATTATTTTGCTGAGCAAATAAATCAAATTTCTGGATTTACGGTAAGATTTGCTGATCCTTTCTTTAAAGAATTTGTTGTGGAATCTGTGTACAATATCGAAGAAATCCTTAAAACTATGGTTGACCATAAGATTTTGGGAGGATATCCATTAGGCAAAGATTATCCTGAATTAGCAAAATGTTTTTTAGTTGCTGTCACTGAAAAAAGAAGTAAAGAAGAGATGGATCAATTTATAAAGGTATTGGAGGGAATCGCCAAATGAGAGAAGGGAAAAAATTAATCTTTGAAATGAGTACCTCTGGTCGAGTCGGATTCTCCTTACCTGAAGAAGATTTTACTGGAATTGAGATTGATACAAAACTTCCTGATAACTTTTTGCGTAAAGATGAGCCTAATCTACCTGAAGTTAGTGAAGTAGATGTTGTTCGGCATTTTACTGCGTTATCTAATAGAAACTTTGGAGTGGATTCTGGTTTTTATCCACTTGGTTCTTGTACAATGAAATATAATCCGAAGGTCAACGAAGATGTATCTCGTTATCCTGGATTTGCTTTAAGCCATCCATATCAGCCTGAAGAGTTAGTTCAGGGGAATTTAAAACTTCTATATGATATGGAAAAAATGCTGGCAGAGCTTACAGGGATGGATAGAGTTACTTTACAACCTGCCGCAGGAGCTCATGGTGAGTTAACAGGATTGATGATGATCAAGGCATATCATGAACATAATGGTGATCATGATAGAAAGGAAGTTATTATACCTGATTCTGCTCATGGGACTAATCCAGCCAGTGCTTCGATGATCGGTTATAAAATTATCGAAATCCCATCAGGTGATAATGGCTTGGTTGATCTGGAGGCTTTAAAAAAAGTTGTTAATGAAAAGACAGCAGCATTGATGTTGACAAATCCGAATACTCTAGGCCTTTTTGAAACAGAAATATTAGAGATGGCTGAAATAGTTCATGAGGCTGGAGGTCTTCTTTACTATGATGGAGCAAATGCAAATGCCATCATGGGAAAAGCTCGTCCGGGAGATATGGGATTTGATGTGTTACATCTGAATATTCATAAGACTTTAGCGACTCCTCATGGTGGTGGTGGTCCCGGGTCTGGCCCTGTTGGAATAAAAGCAAAACTAATTCCTTTTATGCCGTTACCTGTAATTGAAAAAGTTGACGGAGAAGATCGGTTTATTATGGATTATGACCGTCTTGAATCCATTGGGAAAGTGAAAGGTTGTTATGGAAACTTTACTGTTATTATAAAAGCTTTTGCCTATATTTTGGCCATGGGTGCAGAAGGTTTGCGACAGGCGAGTGAAGACGCAGTTTTAAATGCTAATTATCTTAAAGAAATTTTGAAAGAATATTACGAACTACCTTTTGATCAGGTATGCAAGCATGAGTTTGTCTTATCTGGTTCAAAACAGAAGAAGATGGGTGTATCAACTTTAGATATTGCTAAGAGATTGATAGATTATAGATATCATCCACCTACAATTTACTTCCCACTAATCGTCAAAGAAGCGATGATGATTGAACCTACAGAGACAGAAGGAAAAGAAACTCTGGATGCTTTTGCTGAAACAATGATCAGGATTGCGAAAGAGATTGAAGAAAACCCTGAAACCGTTACCAATGCTCCTTTGAACACAGTGGTTGGGCGTTTAGATGAAGTTACAGCAGCAAGGAAGCCGATTTTACGTTGGAAATCAGAGAATTAACTCGAAAACTTCGGGAACGAGTAAAACTGGCCTGGGAGATAAGAAATGCAAACTTTCCGGGCCAGTTCTTTACATCCACCCCCCGCCTAACCACTGTAATCTCCATGACTGGAAATAGTTGCGACTTAAACTGTGCCCACTGTGGAGGTCAATACCTTAAAAATATGATTCCTGTTGAGAAGGCAGCAGAAGAGATAGCGAGGCAGGGAAGCACAAGTTGTTTACTCAGTGGAGGATGCAGTAAGCAAGGTTCAGTCTCAATAAAACTTGACTCATTAAAACCAGCTTTAGAGGGATTAAAAGTAAATGCTCATGTAGGACTAATCACAGAGGAAGAGATCCAGGCAATTTACCGAGAAGTAGATGTAGTTTCCTTTGATTTTTTAGTTGACGATCTGACTATTAAAGAGGTTTATCATCTAGATAAAACAGGTGATGATTATATCAGAACTTATCAAATGCTTAAGAGATATACAAAAGTAGTCCCACATATCTGTATTGGATTAAAAGGTGGAGAGATCAGAGGAGAATATCAAGCCTTAGATCAATTAGCAAAACTTGGACTAGACAGATTAGTTTTCATAATTTTCATACCGACTAAAGGTACGATTTATGCTGATCGAAAGCCGCCTAAATTGGAAGAAGTGGTAAACATAATGGCATATGCCAGAATAATGTTTCCAACAATTCCTATTCATTTAGGATGTATGCGACCTAGAGGGCGATATCGAGCAGAGATTGATTATTATGCAGTGGAAACAGGATTGAATAAACTGGTCAATCCAACACCTCCTGCTATAAAACGCGCCAAAGAACTTGGGCTACAGATTATTAATACAGAAGATTGTTGTGTATTTTAGTGAAGAGGTGAAAAGATGAGAGTATCAATTGGAACTGCCCATCTTCTTGGGTTAAAACAGATTAAAATTGATGCACTACCAACAACAGCTTATTTAATGCATGGTGAAGGGTGTAGGCGAAATTGCAAATTTTGTGCTCAAGCAAAAGATAGTGAGTCAAATTCTAAGATGCTATCAAGGATAATTTGGCCAGAATATGACTTAAATCAGGTAATTGATGGTCTTCATAAATCAAAAAAAGAAGGAATATTAAAAAGATGTTGTATCCAAGTTGTTGACGATGGAAAAAATATCGAGTTAGAAGAAGAGATTAAAACGTTGGCGAATACTGGGTTACCTTTATGTGTCTCCAAAAGTGTTAAGAGCTTAGAAGAGATTGAAAGAATGCTAAATTTAGGAGTAGATCGAATAACAATTGCTCTTGATGCAATTAATCCAGTAATGTATGAAGAAATAAAGGGTGGCTCTTTTGAAAAAAGAATGGATTTTCTTAAAAAAGCCGCTAGAACTTTTCCAGGTAGAATTGGAACCCATATCATAGTGGGTTTAGGAGAGACAGAGGAAGAATTGATCCGAATTATGTGTGATCTGGCGGAAAGTAATGTGCTAGTGGCACTTTTTGCTTTTACACCTTTAAAGGGTACTCCACTTAAAGAACATCCACAGCCTGATGAAAGAAAGTATCGGCGAAGTCAGATTGCCCGTTATCTCATATTTGAGTGTGGCTATCGAATAGAAAATTTTAAATTTTCAAGAGATCGATTGGTTGATTTTAATAAGAGTAGTGAGGAAATATTATCTTTTATTTTAAATGGGAAAGCATTTGAGACCAGTGGATGTCCAGATTGTAATAGACCATATTACAACGAACGACCAGGTGGGGTTATCTATAATTATCCAATTCCTTTGATCTTTGACGAAACATTAAAAGCAATAAAAATGGCTGCTATTTGGTCAGCGATTGAGATCAGTAGGGTCTTTCAAATGTGGGAAAGGAAGGTGAGAGCTTTCAAATGAAATGGCGATTATTAAACACAGGATTTCAATCTCCTGCTTATAATATGGCGTTGGATGAAGCAAATATAATTTTGTTATCTCAGGGAAAAGTTCCTCCCACAATTCGATTTTATGGGTGGCTACCTGCTTCGATTTCTATAGGATATTTTCAAAAGATGAGTGATGAAATTGATGTTGAATCATGCAAAAGGCAAGGAATCGGGATTATCCGTCGCCTTACTGGAGGTCGGGCAGTGTTGCATGATGATGAGTTAACCTATAGTTTGACAGCTCTAGAGTCAGATCCTATGTTTCCATCAACGGTAATTGAATCTTATAAGGTGATCAGTAAAGGAATTCTAGAAGGTTTACATAGATTAGGAATTCCAGCAGAGATGGTTTCATTAGAGAAAAAGGGTCGGAAAGCATTAAATCCATTTGATAGTTCAGCCTGTTTTGATGCTCCATCCTGGTATGAGATTGCTGTAGATGGTAAAAAAATGGTGGGAAGTGCTCAAAATCGACAGCAGGGTGTGATCTTACAACATGGTTCTATCTTAAATACGATGGATGTCGATAAGTTGTTTTCTGTGCTCAGATTTAGTAGTGATAGGATCAAGAAAAGGATGAAAAATATCTTTTGTGATAAAGCAACTTCTATAGATGAGGTTTTGGGTAATCGCTATCCTTATGTTACTCTAGTTAATGCTTTACGGGAAGGGTTTCAAGAGGCTTTAAAGATAGACTTGGAGCTAGGTGAATTGACTAGGGAGGAAAAAGAGTTAACTGAAAAGCTAATTCGTGAGAAATATAGTGATGATGAATGGAATTTTAGGAGGTGAAAGACAAATGAATTATGATATGATTGTGATAGGGGCTGGCCCTGGAGGATATGTTGCAGCCATTAGAGGAGCGCAGTTAGGTGCAAAAGTTGCTATTATCGAAAAAGATTCTCCAGGAGGAACCTGTTTGAATCGAGGCTGTATCCCGACAAAAGCTCTCGCTGCCAGTTCAGATTTACTTCGAAAGATAAAGAATGGCAAACGATTTGGAATTAAAGTTGACAGTTATTCTGTTGATTTTGAACAGGTGATGGCTCATAAAGAACGGACGGTTAAACAGTTAGTTAAAGGAATAGAGTTTTTATTTAAAAAGAATAAGATAGATGTTTATAAAGGAACAGCGAAGATTTTAGATCTTACAACTGTGCAAATTACTGGTAAAGATGAAACACAAGAGATTATGGGAGAAAATTTGATAATAGCTACTGGTTCTTCTGCAATTCATTTTCCTACCATGAATTATGATGGAGAACGAATTGTAACCAGTGATGAGATATTGAATTTAAAGGAGATTCCGATAAGTTTACTGGTTGTAGGCGGTGGGGTTGTTGGCTCTGAGTTTGCTGGAATCTTTGCAGAGATGGGTAGTAAAGTTACAGTTGTTGATGTAATGCCAAGACTAATCCCCAATGAAGATGAAGAAGTGAGTAAAGAGTTAGAAAGACATTTTAAACGAGCAAAAATAAAGATTTACACAGAGACAAGAATTGAAAGTATTGAACGAATCGAAGATGGAATCATTGCTAAGTTAGCTGATGGTTCGACTATCGAAGCTTCGATGGCACTTCTATCACTTGGTCGTAGACCATACATAACTGGGCTGGGATTGGAAGAGTTAGGAATTACATTAGAACGTGGTGCTGTGGCAATTAATGAATTTTTACAAACAAATATTTCTAATATTTATGCGATTGGGGATGTGACGAATAAAGTTATGCTTGCACACGTTGCCTCAGCACAGGGAATTCAGGTAGCGGAAAATATATTTGGTGAAAAGAAATCGATGAGTTATGATGTTGTTCCAAGCTGCATTTTTACTCATCCAGAAATTGGCTCTGTTGGTCTGACAGAAGCAAATGCAATTGAGAAGGGAATGAATCCAAAAGTAGGGAAGTTCTTCTTTAAAGGAAATGGTAAAGCGCTGACCATCAATGAGCAAAATGGTTTTGTAAAGATTATTGCTGATGAGAAAGATGTAGTTGTGGGAGCGCAGGTTGTTGGGCCACATGCTTCAGATTTGATTCATGAGCTTACACTTGCTGTGCAGAATAAGCTGACAGTTCGTGCGATTACTTCGACTATTCATGCTCATCCTACTTTAGCAGAAACTGTATTGGAGGCTGCGGAGGATGTGCATGGGAGAGCAATTCATAAGTAATGGTCTTTCAAGTTATATCTTTCTCAAAGAAAATCCATTATTTTATATTCTAAAAAGAAAAAATGCTTTAGATAACATTATAAAAACAATAACATTAAATGAGATCTAATTTTGGTGTATGTACCCTTTGAAGAAAACATTTTATAATTAGTATTAAGCTACTTTAACTTGAGTTAATTCACTTTGAAGGGTGAAAATCATTTATTTTTAGAATAATCGCTGTATTTAGATATTGACAAACTTTTGTTCGCCTCAAAATCGAATTAGAGAGCCTATTTGCTACTCTAATTCGATTTATGAGGCGTTTTTAAGTGTGGTAATTGACAATCACATTTTTCTTATCAAAAATCTTTAGAAAAATCTAACCTTCCTATTCATCGGAATAGAATTTTGTACTACTCTAATCTAATTCTCAAAGTCTGGATCGATATGTAGCTAAAACCACGTTGTGTGATCATTAGTTTTCAACTTCTTCTAGAATATCTATGAAGGATGTATTTATAATTTTAACAATGTTATCAATTGATTTCTTTTGAAGTTGTGTTGTTGTGTTAAGGAAGTGATTTTGATATTTAAAATTATATTAAATAGTAAAATTATAATAAAAATAAAGGAACTATAATTATTTTGGCGAAATATGGGTTAGAGATTGTAGAGGATGGAGTTTTTTGACTGAAGTAAAAAAGAAGGTGTCTACGGATTTAGATGGGCTGGAATGACTATAACTAATGTAAGGAATATGTAGGGGTTTTGACGAGAAATCTTTACTGCGTTTATTGAAGTTGACGAAATTGCAAGAATATTTAAAGATAACGTGTTTAATTACTTACAATCAAAAAATTAACTTAGTATGTAAACTTGTTTTAAAAAGCTAAAAATGTTAAAATATTTATAGAAATGATTATAGAGTAAAGAAAATAAATGGAGGATTATCATGAAGACACTAGTATTACTAAGTGGTGGGTTAGATAGCTTTATTGCTTCTGCTCTAGCTACCGAAAACAGCGAAGAAGTCTATGGTTTAACTTTTAACTATCAACAGGTGAATATTAAAGAACTCGAGTATGCCAAAGATATTGCGAATTATTTTAAATTTAAAGATCATATTATTATGGATTTAGATTTTGGGGCGTGGAGAGATAAATATTTAAAAACCTCTCTAGTGAGGAATTCTGCTGGTGGGAAGAGTACATATGTTCCTGCGAGAAATCTGATATTTTTGTCCTATGCGGTTGGTATTGCTGATTCGATGGGACTAAATGCGATTGCAATAGGAGTTACAGCTGCTGACTATTCAGTTTCTGGCTTGAATAGGCAAGGGTATCCGGATTGTCAACCGGAATTTTTAAAAGCACTTCAAGATGTAATTGACCAGATTTCATCTAAGCCAATTCAGATCTTTGCTCCGATTATAAATGCGACAAAAGATAAAATGATAGAATATGGAATTTTAAAAAATCTTGACTTTTCTAAGACTTGGTCTTGTTATACCAATCAGGTTCAACCGTGTGGAGAATGTTTAGCATGCAAAAACAGAATAATGGGCTTCTACATGGCTGGAGTGAAAGACCCATTAGATTATGGGAGAGATTTTTTTGAACTAGGTGAGAGTATAAAAAAAGAGTGGCAGATATAAAGGAGTGACTCCATTGGCTCAATCTTTGTATAACATACAATTTAAAGATTCTAACGGTCAGACAATAATTTATAACTGTTTGAATGAAAGATTTTTATCGATCGGTAAATACACACTAGAAACATTGCTAAATGATGCAACTGAGGAAGACCTACATAAATTATTAGAGTTGAATTACTTTATGGAAGATGAAAAAAAGCAAGAAATAATTGAACGATATAAACGGATAAAGGAACAAAAGAAGAAGTTTTCTCTAGTTGTATCAGTTTGTGAAACGTGTAACTTGGCTTGCATCTATTGTTATCAGGCTTCAGATGGCCAAGATTCTCTTCAGGCGGCAATGTCTCCAGAAACGGAAGAACAGTTATTGAAATTTATTACGAAAATCATTCAGGATTATGATCAGCTCCATATATGTTGGTTTGGTGGAGAACCATTAATTAATTTAAATCTAATTAAAAGGCTTACTGACCAAATTGAAGCGGCAGCGAAACTACATAACTGTCAAGTAACATATGAAATGATCTCCAATGGGTATATTTTTACGAAAGAGTTGGCAGAATATTTTACAAAATACGACTTTAATCGTGTACAGATTACTTTTGATGGAGATCAAGATGTTCATGATCAGTATCGTATAACCAAGGGGCGTAAAGGGACTTTCGAAAAGATTTTGCAGAATATTAGTCAAATATGTGAGTATATAAATGTGACCATTCGGATAAATGTTCAAAAGAATAATATCCAAAGTGTAAAAAAATTATTACATTGAATCAAGGATGAAGGACTCTGTAAGAAAGTGATGGTTTATTTTGCTCCGATAGAGGATTACACCGAAAATTGTTCTTGTTCAGAAAATGTTTTGGATTATCCCGAATTTGCAAAGATCCATCTAGAATTGGTTCAATATGCAAAATAACTAGGATTTTCTCAGAAAATGATTATCAGTTTCCCAAAATCAACTCATTGTGGAGTAAATGCAAACTCTGATCTTTTTATTAACTCTAAAGGGAACTTTTACAAATGTGAACATTTAATGTCTTTGGAAAGGGATTCAGTTGGAAATGTGTTTGATGGGATGCAAGAGGAAATGATTAAAAATTTTACTGCATATACACCATTTGATTATGAAGAATGTAGAGAGTGTGCATATCTTCCTAAATGTTGGGGAGGTTGTATGTTTAAACGAATTTATTTAAAACGCAATTGGTGTCCTTATTGGAAACATAGTTTTAAAGAATTAGCAAAAGAGGAATATAAAACATTGGAGGGTCAGCTATGATTGAAGTTAAAAATTTAAACAAAAATTATAAAATTCATGAAGGAAGATCTGGTCTTAAAGGTAGTATTGTTGACCTTTTTAAAAGAGAGTACAAGGTAAAAGAAGCTGTTAAAGATGTAAGTTTTTCGATACAAAAAGAAGAAATAGTCGGTTATATTGGAATGAATGGGGCAGGCAAATCAACTACAATAAAGATTTTGACTGGAATTATGGCTCCCACTTCAGGCCAGGTGAAAGTAAATGGATTGGTACCATTTCATAATCGTCGCCAACACGCTTATAATATTGGAGTTGTCTTTGGGCAAAGAAGTCAATTGTGGTGGGATTTAGCTGTCGGTGAATCCTTTGAGTTATTAAGAAATATGTATGATGTACCAAAAGATCTATTTGATACGAATATGAAATGGATTAATGAGGTACTGAATTTTGAAATTCTTTTAAGGCAACAAGTAAGAAAACTAAGTCTAGGTCAAAGAATGTTATGTGATATTGTTGCAGCCTTTATTCATAATCCAGAAGTAATTTTTTTGGATGAACCGACTATTGGTTTAGATATTATGGTTAAAGAGCAAGTCCATACTTTTATTAGAGAAACCAATAAACGTTTTGGTACAACTTTTATTATTACTACCCATGATATTAATGATATTGAAAAACTATGTAATAGAATTTTGATCATTGATAAAGGTCAGCTGATTTTTAATGGTAAATTAGAAGAAATCTTCAAACAATATGGGAACCAAAACAAAATGATCTTTGAATCACAGTTCCAATTTTTAGATCGAAAGGTCAGTGATCTTTTACCTACCGATTTAAACTGGGAGATAAATGATAAAACTTTAAAGGTTACATATGACCAAACCACAATCAGTTCAAAATCATTAATTGACAAAATATTTGCTAATTTTGATACCATTAAAGATGTGTCTATAGAGAAATCTTCATTGGAATATATTGTAAAGAAAATCTATGAAGCTCGAGCTTGAAATACATTTTATAAGGAGAAATTTGTATGAAAAAATATTTTCTGAAACGATTAAGTGTTGCAAAAATGTCTTTCTTGGAGATCATGGCTTTTAGAATAAGTATTTTTTCAATCTTCATCTCCACGGTTTTCGTATTGTTTTTAAGTTATTTTCTGTGGACAGGAATTTATAGTCAAAATAATGTCTTGGAGACTTATTCTTTAAAGGAAATGATTACATACATTCTGTTTGCCAATTTGATGAACGCTGTTTTAAATACGCCTAGACGTGTACCATTAAATATCTCTAGTGAGGTTCGAAGTGGCAAAGTCGCTCATAAACTTATTAAACCTTTGACCTATTATGAGTATAATTTTTGGTATTGCTTTGGACGGGGCTTATACTTCTTTTTGGTAATTACATTGCCTTTGGGAATTATAACTTTTTTTATCTTAGATGTTGTACCACCACTAGACTGGGTTAATTTGGTCGCATTTATTGTCAGTTTCTTTTTAGGTTTCTTGGTGGAGATTGGTATCAGTATGTTGTTGGCAGGGGTTATTTTCTGGACTGTTCAAAGTAATGGGATTTTACGTGTTAACGGTTTTTTTGCATATCTTTTTTCGGGGCGCTTAATTCCTTTGGTATTTTTCCCCCTTTGGTTGAGCAAGATTGCATATATGCTGCCTTACCATAGTGTTGTTTCCATTCCAATTAGGATTTATTTAGGAAAAGGTTACTTAGGTATGCAATTAGCAACACAATTGTTCTGGGTACTAGTTTTACTAACGGTAGGTAACTGGTTATTTAAAAAAGCCTATAATAGATTGGAAGTGGTTGGAGGATGATCAAGAAATATTTTAAGTTATATAGTTTATATTTATCTCAGTACTTTAAGACCCGTTTAAATTATCGTAAAGACTTTCTCATTTCCTTATTCATGGAAATGCTTAGTAAGATATCGACACTATTGTTTATTACGATTATTTTTAGCCATATCCCTAATTTACAAGGCTGGAATATCCATCAAGTACTGATTATCTATGGATTGGCATTGACCTGTCGTGGTTTCTATTTTACCTTTTTTGGTCGATTAGAGGATCTGGGTTCAGAGTTTATTATTGAGGGTAATTTGGATCGTCTAATGGTTCGACCAGTAAATCCACTGTTTTTGTTGATTGCTGATCGGATTTATGAAAATCAGTTAACCGAGGTATTATTGGGAATTGTGGCGATCATTGTTGGATTGGTGAATGTAAAGATAACTATCACCTTTGGAGTGATTTTAACTTTGTGCTTTAGTATTGTTAATGGTGTTCTGCTCTATTTTGGATTTTTTTTATTAATCAACTCAATTTCTTTTTGGTTTCATAACCGTTTCAGTTTAATGTGGACCTTTATGGAGTTAAGTGATTTCGTTCAATATCCTGTAACAGTTTTTAATCCAACTTTACGGTTTATTTTAACTTGGATTATTCCTTTTGCTTTAACATCTTATTTTCCAGCCATTTTGATTTTAGATCAGTTTAAGTCCTATCATTGGATCGCTTATACAAGCCCGATTATTACTCTTATCTTTTTGATGCTGGGTTATAAGGTCTGGAGTTCCGGATTATATAGGTATGAGAGTACAGGAAGCTAAATTTATTTACACGTATTAGAACAATTACTCTAGGAAAGGAGGTGTAATTATGGTTAAGTGGGAATCCATCAAGGAAGTAAAGAACGTTAAAGCGGTTCTGGAAGAAAATCCAGAAATGGCATGTATGATGAGCCGTAAACATGCAACGTAGTAATGCAATTTTGACATAGTTAGCATGGATAGGTTTAAGCAAGGTGAGGGCCTTGCTTAAACCTAATTTTTAATGTGAAAGAAGGTCTTGTATGAAACAATATGTATTGGGTGGTTGGGTGGCTCCTATTACACATAATGGAATATTGATTAGAGACATCTATCATCAAAGTTATCTTGAAATCCAGGATGGTCTGATTCGGAAAATTGGAACTTTTGACGGATTACTTTTTGATGAGAACCAACTGGTTTTGATCGACAAAAATAAGCGAATCACAATTGATAAAACGTGTTTATTGCCTTTAGAAATACAGAAATACAGTCAAGTGGAATTGGAGTATTATTTACGCTCAACTTTAATTACACCTGGTTTTATTAATGCTCATACCCATACATTGGAAGCACTTTTTCAAGGATTTTATACTTATGATCAAGAGCGGGATCAACCATTTCATTATAGAAATATGTTAGATTGGTTAAAGCATCCTACAAAAGGGGCAGTTCCCATAGGTTTAATTTTAGCAAATTCAGAAGAGATTATTCAAAATGTTTTGGGTGAAAATATATGGAAAATAGCTTTTCGTAAAGCATATTTTGATCAGATTCGATCGGGTGTAACATATTTTAGAGATCACTTATGGAATATGGGATCAATCATCCCATCAGTAATTGAGGAAAGTAAAGAGTTAGATGTAAAATTTACCCTTGGGATTGATTGTTTTCCAAGCAATGTGGATCTCTTAGGGGGAGCGGTTTCGATTTTAAATGATTTTCATAAACAGGAGAATATTCAGTTTGAATTGGCTGGAACAGATATAGCTGTCATTGATCTATTATCAGTGATGCAACAGGTAAGTAGAGATTTTGGTATTGGTGTACATTTACATATGGCAGAAACTGTACTACAGAGAAAAATTTATAAAAATTCATTGCAATATTTAATTGATGCTCAAGTATTGGGACCACAATTATCTTTGGCTCATTCTGTATATTTAGATGAAAGGGAATATGACATATTGGCTAGCACTGGGACAAAGGTGGTAATTAATGATCGTGCCAATGGGTATTTGGGTTCGAAAAAAGCGCCATTATCTAAATTTTTAAAACATAATGTTATTTGTGGATTGGGAACAGATGGTGCTGCAACAATAGGTCTTGATATGTTTTCTCTTTTACATTTGTCTGTTTGTACTGAGCGGATGTTTATGGAAGATCCTACTGTTATTGATGCTTTTACAATTCTTGCGCTGGCAACCTATGGGTCGGCACAAACGTTGGGATTGGAAGCACAGATGGGAAGTTTGGAAGTGGGTAAAAAGGCGAATTTAAATATTTTTAGATTGAAGCAACCAATCTACAATCCGATTGATACATTGATTTTTCTTACTAGAACTGACCAATTGATGTCGGTCATAGTGGAGGGAAAAGAAATTTATAAAGGTGGGCATGTTGAAAAAATTGAGGATAGCAAATTGGAAGATCACTTAGAAACAATAGCTGATTTTATTAAAATACATTGTCGGTAAAGAAAATCGAATTGGCATTGATATTTCAATGAGAAAGGAGAGGACGCTATGGATGTCATTTTAATTCGAACTCCCAAAGGAAGTCCGAAGACTGGAGACCCAGCTCCTTATCAAAATGATTTTTTGGATTACTATGAGGATCTGGCTGTCTCTTATTTAGCAGCTTCTCTGCGTCAAGAAGGATATACATGCAAAGTAATCGATCAGGAATGGAAACGTTTAGAAGAAAAGGAATTGGCACATCTATGTGTACAGGAAGATTGTAATGTGTTTGCACTATCCATTCATGCCTATGGTTTTTTGAAAGTGGGTTTGCGGATTGCCATGGAAATAAAAACCTACTGTCCAAATGCAATTATAATATTGGGAGGCCATCCATTGACAGACCTGGATGACTCAATTATGGAAATGTTTGATTTTATTGATTTTGTTTGTCGTGGAGAAGGGGAAAAGATACTACCTCAATTGATGGAGGCTATTAAAGGTGAGAAGGATTACAGTTCGGTTTCAGGTCTGACCTATCGAGAGAAGGGAAGGATTATTCGGGATGATAATACACCACGATGCACTGATTTAGATCAGTTACCATTTCCATCAAGAGATCTCTGGGAATCTGACTCACCAAAACCTTATTATGCATTGGTTTTGGGAAGTCGGGGTTGTTATGGAAGATGTAAAATGTGCAGTGTACGTGCCTTTTATGGAGGAGATAACCATCATTGGATTGGTCGTTCACCAGAAAACCTTGTGGAAGAATTGGAACATTTAAATCAGAAGTATGGAATAAAAATTTTTAGTATTATTGATCCTGAATTTATCGGGCCTGGAGAACGTGGGAAAAAACGTGCGACAAAGATTGCTGAATTAATTATGAAAAAAGAGTTAGATATCAAATTTGATATTGCTTGTCGGGTAAATGATGTGGATCGAGAAGTATTCTCTAAATTAAAAGATGCTGGTTTGTATAAAGTTTTTCTTGGGGTTGAGTCTGGAGTTCAAAAAGTGTTGGATCAATTATGTAAGTTGACTACTGTTGAGGAAAATTTATCAGCAAGTAAAGTTTTACATGACTTGAACCTTCAAATTGAGACTGGCTTTATTATGATCATGCCAGATTCAACTATAGATGACATTCAACAAAATCTGAAATTTATTAAAAAATTTAAATGTTTTCAGCCTTATCGTTTGGGTTCTAGGTTATATACTCATCCGAATTTCGAAATTTCTAAGGAACTTGAAGATGAGAAGGTTGTTTTTGGTAATCTATTGGAGAAACGTTACTATATTCAAGATTTTCTTGTGCAACAGTACTATGACGTCTGGTTGAGATTATATTCCTATGCGAGTAAGGGTTTACGAAAAATCAATCTTTTATTTATTCATAGCCTTTGGCAGCAGGATGTATTAGATCAAATATATCAAATTCAGGAAAGTGTCCTTTTCTATTATATAGGACTTCTAGAAAAGGCGATTTCAATTATATTGCGACAAAAGTTAACTGAAGAACAATTGGAATTTCTAACTAGATCTATGGAAGAGTTTATGGAAATACAGCGAGAAAAAATTAATAAGCTAGTTGAGGAAAAGAGCCAAGTTATGCAATATCCGTGGATTGAAAGAAAAGTTGAGATTATTGATAAAGGAGTGAAGAAACATGTATAACTATGAAGTAGTAAAAAGAGTTAGTTTTGATGCTGCTCATTATCTTCCTGACTATGATGGAAAATGTAATCAGATGCATGGACATACTTGGTATCTGGAAGTTGGGGTTAGTGGCAGTAGTTTAAAGGACGGAATACTTTTTGATTTCTCTGAATTAAAAAAGAAACTAAAGGAATTATGTGAGTCGTATGACCACAAAGTGTTAAATGATCTAGATGATTTTAAAAATGAGCCGCCGACAGCAGAAAATATTGGACGACTGGTTTATGAAAGGTTGGAAGGCACTTTGCCAGAAGGAATTGCTTTAAGCTTTGTGAGGTTGAATGAGACTGCTGATTCTTGGGTTACGGTTAGGAAGGTAAAGGAATGAAACAGGTAAATATCAAGGAAATCTTTAAATCGATTCAGGGCGAAGGTGAATTTATCGGGTATCAGCAATTGTTTATTCGATTTGGTGGTTGTAATTTAAAATGTACCTATTGTGATACGGCTCATGATTCTATATCTGAAAAGTTTCAGGTATATTACCATTGGACTCATGACGAATGCAAAATAGTAGAAAACCCGATCAGTTCGGCAGATCTGGTTGATCTGGTGGCAGGTATGGATTTGGAAGATATTCATTCTATTAGTTTAACGGGTGGAGAACCGCTAATCCAGGATGAATTTTTGCAAGAATTCCTACCGGCTATAATATCCATAACGGATTCAAAAATTTTTCTTGAGACCAATGGTACTTTAGCACAAGAGTTGGATCGGATTGCTGAATGGGTTGATTATGTTTCAATGGACTTTAAGCTATCTTCTTATGTAGAAAATGAAAAAAACATATTAGCAAAGCATGAAGAATTTATAAAAATATGTTCTTTGCATGGGTTGCATACATATGTAAAGGTTGTACTAGATGATTATTTTAACCAGAAAGAGTTGATGATGTATTTGGATTTACTAACTGAGACCATGGAAAATGTTTGTCTTTATATTCAACCGATGATGAAGGGAGACCAATTTTTATTAAGCAAGGATAAAATGAATAGGGTTTTCCAAGCTTGTCAAGAAAAAAAGCTTGAAGTAAGAATTATTCCTCAAGTACATAAATTCTTACGGGTAATTTAATTAATAAAGGAGGAATTGAGGTGGATCTAGAAAAAATTAAAATTGCAATTCGGATGGTGTTAGAAGCAATTGGTGAAGATCCTGATCGGGAGGGCTTAAAAGAGACACCAGATCGTGTAGCCAGAATGTATCAAGAGATTTTTGGAAATGTCGAAACAGAGCCTGATGAGAAATTGATAAAGGCCTTTGTACAGGAATATAATGATTTAATTGTGATTAAGGAAATTCCCTTTTATTCTATGTGTGAGCATCATTTATTACCTTTTTTTGGACAGGTTCATATCGGTTATGTACCTTCAAACAATAAAGTGATTGGTTTGAGTAAAGTGGTTCGAAGTGTAGACTTTTTTAGTAAGAAACCACAATTACAGGAAGGTTTGACCTGGGAAATTTTGAATTTCATTAATGAAAAATATCAACCAGAAAGTGTGATAGTGGTAATTGAAGCTGAACATATGTGTGTTTCTATGAGAGGAATTAAAAAGGCAGGTTCTAAAACTATTACTGTAAAAATGGCTGGAGGTATTAGAGAGAGTTCTGCTCTGGAACAGCGTTTTTGGCATCTGATTGAAAGATAAGGGGAGAAAAAGGTTATGAAAACATTATCACTATTAAGTTTAGTTCACGAGGTTGGTTCACTGCTAGAAGTAGGTGCAGAAGAAATTTATTGTGGGGTTATGGCTGAGGAAGTGATTCGAAAATACGATCTATCAATTATTAATGGATGCCCAAAAGTTTGTAATTTGCAGAATTTCGCTGAACTAGAAAGAGTTGTACAAACTGTACATTCTCACACTGTGCCCGTTTTTATTACTTTCAATCCTGCGCTGTATAATGATAGTCAATTTGCTTTGGCTGAAGAACTTATTGGAGAGGTTTATGAATTGCTGTAGATGATTTAATTATTTCTGATGTTGGGTTGTTACGGTTGATTAGTAAACGAGATTTGAACTTAAAGATTCATTTAAATACCATCGGATCTACATATAATAAATCGGCTATTCAATTTTATCAAAGTAGTAATTTATTGACTGAGCCTACCCTTATATTTTGCAGGAAGAAGGGGTTAAAGCAATTGAGTTTGATTATCCACTACGTGGATTAGTCTTAAAAAAATCGAATCTGTTTTATATTTTACATACACTTTATTTTATGAGAATAAACAAATGTAAAAGATGTGAAAAGATGGGTTTTGATCGAATTGTTATGCATAATCAGATTATATAGATATTTTTTATATTTTATTAAAGAGGGGGTAATTATGCAGATTGTCTGTATGGAAGAACATAGCTCTGGTTTATGGAATTTAGCTAAGTACAATGTCAAAGATGCAACCTTTATTCATTTTGATGCTCATTTAGATATAGCTTATATTGGCCAGGGAATTATAGAGAAAATAGAAGAAGCACAGACTCCAGAAGAATTACGAGAATTAGAAGAAATTTTATGGTATCAGCCTTCTAAAGGATTTTTGGGTTTTCATTGTGGAAACTTTTTATACCCTGCTATTAAGAAAGGTATGATCAAACATTTTGTCTGGGTTATGTCTAATGAAAAAAGGTCCCATGTAAGTGTTTTTAAGAAAATTATTACTACCCTTGGCGGTGTCACTGAAGAAGATTATTTTAGCCTTACTGTTAATGATGGTATTATTAGGGGAAAGTTATTTGGAATTGATTTTACAGTTTTAACTCTGAATGAATTAGCAAAGTTGTCTTTCGAGGAAGAGGTTATTATTGATATAGACATAGACTATTTTTTCGATCTTAACAGTAAGTTACCCTGGATTGAATTAGAGGATTTTGTTCAGCGAATTGAACCTTTGCTAAACTGGACAGAACTTGTTATGATCTGTAATTCAGTTCAGAGTGGTCATGTTCCAGCAACTTTTAGCTTTTATACTAACTATCTTTTGGGATTAATTAAAGGGGAAGATGTTAAAAAACACCAACAAGAAAAGGCTAAAATTGAAGAAATTATTAGAAATAATTCGGTGGGGTCTTTTGCGTATCTGGAGAAGGATTTGAAATCTCGAAGTTTGTTAATGTTAAATTCTTTGTATCAGTTTAAGGAAGAAGAAATTCAGGCTGTCACCAACGAACTGACAGATTCATATTTGAAAGGTCTTTTATTAAATTTTTATAATCCTCAAAAGGCATTGAACTGTTTTATGGAATTAGAATCAAGTTACAAAGGGCCTCGCTTCTTACTAAGTCTTGGGAGAGCGTTGATCAGAGTTAGTCGTTTCTCAGATGCAGTTCCATACTTTGAGCAAGTATTAGAACTTGAGGCCAATTGGATGGCTTATTTTTCACTAGGTGTCTGTTATTATCATTTAAGAAAATGTGATCAAGCAGGGACTTTTTTTTAAAAATCACTAGAAATTAATGAATTATATCCCCTTACCCATTTATACCAGGCAAAGGTTTACAATCTACAAAATGAGTTAGAAAAGCAAAATTTATCTTTAAAAAAATATGTGTTTTTTGATAAAGGGGAGGACAAATGATGGTGGTTGATTTTGAGACATTTATTCGGAAACGTTTTTGGTTTTCTCAGATGTTAGAAAAAAGGTTTCATAAATTACTACTTCTATTTGATCCAAAGAACGTGCAAAATTATTTACAACCAGTTATTGTCCAAGGAACGAGGGGAACGGGAAAGACGGAATTATTGAAGGCTATAGCTCAATACTATTCTCCACAATCTTTATATGTCACTTTTAACGATCAACTAAATATAGATGAGTGTATTAAGCTCATTCAACCCTTTGTTGAAAATGAATCTATAGAAAGAAAGGTAATTTGCTTCGATCAAATGGACTATTTACCCCAATCCTATCAATTTGTCTTAAACTTGGCCAAAGAGGTCAATTCATCAGTTAGTGTTCCCATCTTAATTATTGGGGCAACTCGTAATTCGGTTTTTGCAAGATTGCAATCTTATTATTGGCAGTTTCCAATGAATGATTATTTTCTTGAAGACAAAATTCAGATCATGGAGTATATTGTGAAAAAGATTTCTTTAGAGATTGGATGTGAAATTGAATTAACTCTAGAGGCAAATGTTGAGTTAAGTATGTACCATCGGATGAGTATCGGTTTAAAAGATCTAGAAGACAGTCTTTGGAGATTAATCTGGTATAAAAAAAGTAAAGAGGAAAGTTCAAAAGGTTTGGTGCGAATTACAAAATCTGATGTTCAACAAGTTTTTTATTGGAAAAACCAGGAGATGTACATGGTAAACGATCAGTACAGAATTGGTATAGCAAATGTTTTAACTATGAAAGAGTATATAAATTTTCAATTAAAAGTTGAAGCTATGGTGTGTGATAGAAGAAACTTTGATCTGTCAATCCTTGGGGAGTTGGATCAGGAAGCTTTGAGTTCTTCAAAGGTAGCTATAGCTGCTGCGATTAACTATCTTAAAGGGCAAAATGTTCAGTTATTAGAAAATGAAACTTTATTGGTTAATTTTTACGGAAAAGATATTTTTAAAAAGGGTTCTTCAGCGGGGTTGGCAGTTTTTGTGGCAGTCGTTTCTGTTATTTTAAAGAGACCTGTGCTACAAAATATTGGATTTACGGGGCAAGTTACTTTATCTGGTGATGTAATACGGGTCGGTCATATTGAAAATAAGATCATTCAAGGCTTTAATCGTGGCATTACTGAATTTTATCTATCAATTCAAAATGAGTTGGATTTTTTGATGGTTCCAAAGGCGATTTTACAACAGATTCAAATTCATTTGGTAAAGGATGTTCATGAAGTGTTCAAAAAATTATTTGTTAGTTAGTATAAAAGAATTGCTAGGAGGCAATTTTTGTTCTTGTATAGTTTATAATGGTAAAATTTTACCATTTAAATTCTGGAATTTTTTAGAAAAAAGAATACAGCGTTTTTTTTGCTTGAGAAATTTTAAATTTTGTCATAGTTTTTACCTTTCATCACCTCCATGGTATCATTACTATATTTATAAACGTCTTATTTGAATGCGCTTATTTAAACTAATAATATCTTCAACAGTTAATGTATCTCGTCGGAATGATTCCAGTATCCTTGAAGATATTTCTTTT